>NZ_JBFPEZ010000068.1:0-43537 GCF_040838225.1 Xenorhabdus sp. SGI246 | reverse complement strand
AACGGGATGCGTTCATATAGAGTACCTCATAAATTCGATGCGGATAAGCAGCAACAATTTATTGATGACTACCAGTCTCTGAAAGACCGAGCGGGTCAGAATGAATCTATCCTATTTATTGATGCTGTGCATCCTTCACAGTCCACAAAGCTCAGCTATGGCTGGATGAAAGCAGGAAAAAATCAGGTAAAAGTGATCGAAACCACCGGCAGCTGTACCCGTCTCAATATTCTGGGTGCCCTCAATTTACAACGAATTGAAGAAACTGTGATCCGTGAATATCCGAGTATCAATGCCGAAAACATCGCGTATTTCTTCGTGGCGCTCCGGGAAACTTACCCACTAAAAATCCATATTATTCTGGATGGTGCGGGTTACCACCGAGCAGAATTGGTGAAAGATATTGCGTATGTCCTGAATATTGAATTGCATTACCTACCGCCTTACAGCCCAAACCTTAATCCGATAGAGCGATTGTGGAAGTATATGAATGAACAAGTGCGTAACAATGTCTATTTTCCGGATGCGAAGACGTTCCGTGAAACCCTTCGCCACTTTTTCCATGTCGCTTTGCCAGAAAAAGCGGAAGAACTCACGACTTAACTTACTGACAATTTTAAGATTTTAAAACCTGCATCTTCAAGTTAGATTGGTATAGATAGAAAACTAATAATATTAATTGACAATAAACATTTTATTATTTTAGAAAAAATACATTTCAAATCATATATGAATAACCTAAACAAAATTTTCAGACATGCTCTCGTCCTTGCACCTCACACAGATGACGGAGAACTTGGTGCGGGGGGAACTATAGCAAAGCTAATCGAACATGGTACTAATGTTACTTACGTTGCTTTTTCAACGGCAGAAGAGTCTGTTCCTCAAGGCATGCCAAAAGATATACTAAAAACGGAAGTAAAAGCAGCAACACAGGCTCTAGGTATAAGAAGTGAAAATTTAATGATTTTTAATTACCAAGTAAGAAAACTAAATTATGCTAGGCAGGAGATTTTAGAAAATTTAATTGAAATAAGAAAAAATAATAGTTTCGATCTTATACTCATGCCTTCACTAAAAGACATACATCAAGATCACTCAACAATAGCCCAAGAAGGGCTTAGAGCTTTCAAAAACACAACCATACTTGGATATGAATTAATTTGGAACAATTTATCTTTCGATACTACTTGTTTTATAAAACTAGATGAATTTCATATTCAGAAAAAAATCTCAGCTCTACACAAATATGAGTCACAAAAGAATAGAGACTATATGTCTGAAGATTTCATATTTTCTTTGGCAAGAACTCGAGGTGTTCAAATAGGAACTAAATACGCTGAAAGTTTCGAGGTGATAAGATGTGTTATCAATTAAATATCGGTATTTCTATAGAAAAAATATGTAAAGAGTTAAATCTTTCTTATCATGGGAATGATAGTTATATTACTAATATATCCCCAATAAGTGGTATTACTGATGGTAGTCTTTCCTTTGTTAAAGGAAAGGTTAAATTGTTAAATCCTAATGTTACTCTAGTGTGCGATGAGTCTGATATAAGCTTATTCAATAATAAAAAAACAAGGTTTATAATTAGTAAAAATCCAAGATTAGATTTCATACGCATATTAAGTTTTTTAGAAAAAAAAATTGGATTTAACCATTTCTCATTCAAATCAAAAATATCCCCAACTGTATCCATAGGTCATAACTCTATAATTGAAGATGGCTGTATTATCCATGATAATGTACAAATCGAGCATAATGTAGTCATACATTCAGGAACAATTATAGGTGCAAATTCAAGGATAAGGGCAAATTCATCCATTGGAGGTGATGGTTTTGGGTTTGAAAGAACACAAAATGGTATACCTATTCGTTTTCCTCACTTAGGTGGAGTTATTGTAGGTGAAAATGTAGAAATCGGATCTAATACTTGTATCGCAAAAGGAACACTCTCGAATACAGTAATAGAAGATCATGTAAAAATAGATAATTTAGTCCATATAGCTCACAATTGCCGTATAGGCAAAGGAACTTTCATCACTGCATGTGCAGAAATTAGCGGAGGAGTTACTGTTGGAAATAATTCATGGATTGGCCCAAATGCCTCGATCATACAGAAAAAAAATATTGGTGATAATGCACTTATAGGTATTGGTGCTGTACTAACAAAAGATGTGCCAGAATCCACTGTTTTTGCTGGTAATCCAGCTAAAAAAATTAGAGAGATATAACTATATTATGAACATATTGTACATTAATCACTATGCTGGAACTCCTGATTATGGAATGGAATTTAGACCCTACTATTTAGCAAAAGAATGGTCAAGAAATGGGCACAAAACAACCATATTAGCATCTTCATTCTCTCATGTACGTTCAAAGCAACCTGATGTAAAAAATAAGATAAAAGAAGAAAACATTGATGGGATACATTATATTTGGTATCCAACCAATAAATACAAAGGAAATGGAATACTTCGCTTAGTAAATATCTTTTCTTTCTTATTGAAAGTTATTCAATCTAATAAAAAAATCATTAACAAAATAAAACCAGACGTAATAATAGCTTCTAGCACATACCCTCTAGACATTTGGGTTGCAAAATATCTAGCCAAAAAACATAAAGCAAAATTAATATTTGAAATTCATGACCTGTGGCCCTTATCTCCCATAGAGTTAGGAGGAATGTCTTCAAAACATCCTTTTATGGTTTTATGCCAATATGCTGAAAATAGTGCATATAAGTATTCAGATGCTGTAATATCTATGTTACCGAACGTCCACCAACATGTTATAGATCATGGATTGGATATAAAGAAATTACATATTATCCCCAATGGTATCGTATGCTCTGACTGGGAAAATGGCAGTTACGATAAAATACCCAATAATATTAGTTCGAAAATACAAAATATAAAAAAGAAAGGCTGCACAATAGTTGGCTATGCTGGCTCCCATGGAGTACCCAATGCATTAAACACTTTAATAGAAGCTGCTAGTTTATTAAAAGAAAAGCCATTCCATTTTATTTTGGTTGGTTCAGGTTTAGAGAAAAATAATCTTATAAAGTATTCAGAATTATTAAATTTAGAAAACATTACTTTCTTTGAGCCTATAACTAAAAAACAAATGCCAGATCTACTGTCACTATTCGATATTAGTTACATAGGTGCTCATAAAACACCTATTTATCGTTTTGGTGTATCACCCAATAAACTAATGGATTATATGATGGCTGGAAATGTAATTTTAAGTTCTATTAATGCAGGAAATGATCCCATTGCAGAAGCGGCTTGTGGGCTAACTGTAGAAACAGAATCATCTAAGGCTATTGCTGATGGTCTGATTAAATTAAGCGAATGCCCTCTAGAAGAGAGACAAAAAATGGGCAAAAATGGTAGAAATTATGTTTTAAAGAACCATACCTATTCTGTATTAGCTGATAATTTTTTACAAATTATGAAAAAACTATGAATAATGGTTTATTTCCTTTATAAGGACATTTATAAAAATAATTATCACAATATGGATAAAGATAAAAATGGATTCAAAAGAGGACATTTTTATTATCAAAAATGTATTGGTTGACCAATATAGAAATCTACTATATATTCATGAAACTAGACATATAACATTAAATTGCGAAAAAATATCAAATCACATTTGATAAAAGCTACCTAGGTCAAAAAAGATATTGTTATTAAAATCAATAAGGCAGACATTTCCTATATAAATGATAGAGAAACCTTATATATTTATCAAATCTACCATTGATATGGTTATTAACTATCCTATCAAGATCAAATCATTATCTAAGCTAGATTAATCCATAGTTATTTTTCTTGATATAAGATTAAATAATTCTTAAAACCATATAAAATAATTTTCGGGTAACATTCATGATTGTGAGTCCTTTTTTCAAAAAAGAAAGGTTACTAAAAACATTTTTATTAATAATTACTGATATTCTTATGATAACCTTTTCATATTGGATCAGCATGTGGCTACGTTTAGACAGAGAAGTTCCCATTCACAGTTTATTACATTGGTTTGTAATTAGCCTAACAATACCCTGTACACTTTTTATATTTATTAGATTGGGATTGTATCGGGCGATATTAAGATATGTTAATATGAGTATTTTAAAATGGACTATTATTGGTTCATTTCTATCAACTCTAATTCTAATAGCATTTTCGTCATACCAACAGGCTTTTTTACCTCGAACTGTTCCAATTATCTATTTTTCTTTTTTAGTTATTTTCTTGTGTGGAACTAGACTTTTCTACAGAACTCTTCATAATCACATCATGAATAAAGGAATTCCTGTCATTATATATGGCGCTGGAGAATCAGGAAGACAATTACTACCTATATTAAGAGAACATCGTGAATTTGAACCAGTAGCATTTCTTGATGATAACCCCAAACTCAAACATTTAAGTATTCATGGAATCATTGTTCACTCACCAGACTCTATTATTAATTTAATAGATAAATATAATGTAAAAAAAATATTACTCGCTATTCCAAGTGCATCTATTTCTGAAAGAAGAAATATTATAGAAAAATTGCAACCAACACATTGTGAAATATTAACAATCCCAAATTTTAATGATTTGGTAGATGGAACAGCCCAAATTGATACTCTAAGAAGAGTATCTGTAGACGATCTTTTAGGTAGGGAACAAGTATCTCCATTACCAGAATTATTGTCTAAAAATATTTTGAATAAAAATGTCCTCGTATCTGGGGCTGGGGGTTCAATTGGTTCGGAATTGTGCCGTCAAATTATTCGACAAAAACCAAACTCTTTGATTCTACTTGAATTAACAGAATATGCGCTTTATTCAATAGAAAAAGAGCTGCAAAAAATTAATCGAGATAAAAAAATCAACGTTAATATAATTCCTATATTAGGAGATATAAAGAATTCAGAGAAGATCAATAAAACACTTAATAAATTTAACATTAATACCATTTATCATGCTGCAGCATACAAGCATGTTCCTCTGGTTGAATTGAATGCCATAGAGGGTATTCAAAATAATATCTTTGGTACATTAGCTATTGCTCAGGCTGCTATTACTCAAAAAGTTGATAAGTTCGTTTTAATATCAACAGATAAAGCAGTTCGCCCAACAAACATAATGGGAGCAACAAAAAGATTTGCTGAATTGATATTACAAGCATTAGCTAAACAAAGTAACCATACTCAATTTTCTATGGTAAGATTTGGAAATGTGCTTGGATCTTCAGGTTCAGTTGTACCTCTCTTTGAAAAACAAATAGCTAATGGAGGCCCAATAACCCTTACTCATAAAGAAATAACTCGATATTTTATGACAATCCCGGAAGCAGCCCAACTAGTTATTCAAGCTGGTGCAATGGGAAAAAATGGTGATGTTTTTGTATTGGATATGGGTGAATCTGTCAAGATATATGATCTAGCAGTTAAAATGATAAACCTTTCTGGTTTTACGGTTAAAAATGAGAACGATCCTAACGGAGACATAGAAATAAGAATAACGGGGCTTCGTCCTGGTGAAAAATTATATGAAGAATTGCTAATAGGAAATAATGTATCGATGACAAATCACCCTAGAATTATGACAGCAAATGAATTATATATTGAATGGACTGAACTTAATAAATTAATACAACAGCTTCAATTAGTTTGCTATGAACGTAATTTAGAAGCTATTCGTGAAATATTAATAAATGCTCCTTTGGAATTTCAGCCTAAAGACGAGATATGTGATTTACTAAAATGACAATCATCATTTCAATTTATTTATGAATTGTTAAATTTGTCCAAAACTTCATAAGATATTTTCATCCTAGAACAACCTAGAGTGAAAAATTAAATTATCAAAACTTGACAATCAAGATGGTAGCTTATTATATGAATATAAGGAGAATACATAGTTATTATGAATTTTTATTTAATCACCTTAAAAACTATAGATATATAAACAATATATAATTAGAGAAAAATATGAAAAAATCACAGATTTTTCTTAAGCGAACATTTGACATTACACTATCCATTTCAATTATTTTAATGGTTTTCCCTATAATATTTATAAGTTGGTTAATTTCCACTATTGAAACAAAATCTAATGGATTTTTCCGGCAAAGAAGAATAGGACAAAATGGACGAATGTTTTCAATTATTAAAATAAAAACAATGAAACCAATTGGTAAATATGAAAACAGATCTTCAATCACATCAGAAAACAGCCAGTTAATTACTAAAAGCGGTCATTTTTTCAGAAAATATAAAATTGATGAATTACCTCAATTAATTAATGTATTAATTGGAGATATGAGTTTTGTAGGTCCTCGACCTGATGTTCCTGGATATGCAGATAAACTAATTGGTGATGATAGAATTATCCTCAAATTAAAACCAGGAATAACTGGCCCTGCATCAATAAAATATAAGAATGAAGAAATATTACTAAAAGAAAAATCTAATCCCAAAGAATATAACGATTTAGTTATCTGGCCTGATAAGGTAAGAATCAATAAAGAATATTACTTAAAATACTCCTTCTTTGCAGACATCAAATATATTGCACATACATTAAGGTGATACCATGCTAAATACCCACTTTTCTCCTTGGCCATCTTTTACAGATGAAGAGGCTAAAGCTGTTGAAAAGATATTACTTTCAAATAAAGTTAACTATTGGACTGGGAACGAATGCAAGACTTTTGAGAAAGAATTTGCAGAATTCACTAAATCAAAATATGCAATTGCTCTTGCTAATGGAACAGTCGCCTTAGATATTGCATTACACACATTAAATATCGGTGCTGGTGATGATGTGTTAGTCACTTCTAGAACATTTTTAGCTTCAGTGTCATGCATTGTCAATGCCGGAGCCAACCCTATATTTGCTGATGTTGACCTGAATAACCAAAATGTTACCTCTGATACTCTTAATGATGCTTTAACACCTAACACTAAGGCCATAATAGTTGTACATTTAGCAGGAATGCCTGCAGATATGGATGAAATCATTAACTTCGCTAACGAACACAACCTTTTTATTATTGAAGATTGTGCTCAAGCTCATGGCGCAAAATATAAAGGCTATTCAGTCGGAACTTTTGGTCATATTAGTGCATGGTCCTTTTGCCAAGATAAAATTATATCAACAGGTGGTGAAGGAGGTATGGTAACAACAAATGATTTCAATCTTTGGTCCAAAATGTGGAGTTATAAAGATCATGGAAAAAGTTTTGATGCAGTACATAATCAAGAACATAAATCAGGTTTTAGATGGCTACATGAAAGTTTTGGAACTAATTGGCGTCTTACAGAAATGCAAGCAGCTATCGGACGAATTCAATTAAAAAGATTGCCAGAATGGATTAAAACACGCTCTGAAAATGCAAAAATACTCACTAGCGCATTAGAAAAATTTGATTGTATTAGAATCCCTATTGTACCTGATTACGTACAACATGCTTGGTATAAATATTACGCATTTGTTAAACCAGAATTATTATCAGAAGGTTGGACGCGTGACCGCATCATTGAAGAGATTAATAAATTAGGTGTCCCTTGCTATCAGGGAAGTTGCTCTGAAGTATATTTAGAAAAAGCATTTGATCATACAGCTTGGCGTCCTAAGAACAGATTAAAGAATGCAAAAGAACTTGGTGAAACTAGTTTAATGTTTTTAGTACACCCAACATTAACTACCGAAGAAATGAAATTAATGGGGAATTTAATCAATCAGGTGTTAAGTAGCGCTCAAAAAAATAACACGGTAATGAATGTATTAACCCATGCTAAACATCGTCCTATTCGAACCAGAAATCCCGCCTAATACGGGTAATATCATCCGCCTTTGTGCCAACACAGGTTGTCAGCTTCATCTCATCCAACCATTAGGTTTCACATGGGATGACAAACGCCTGCGTCGTGCAGGGTTGGATTACCATGAGTTTGCCAATATCAAACAACATCACGACTACAATGCATTTTTGGAAAGTGAAGGTTTAAATCCAATCAATTCACAGTCCCCTTCTGGAGCACGCCTATTTGCACTAACAACAAAAGGTACTCCGGCGCACAGTAATGTAAGTTATCGTGATGAGGATTATCTGATGTTTGGCCCAGAAACTCGCGGGTTACCTCCTTATGTGCTGGATAACATGCCATCTGAACAGAAAATAAGAATTCCTATGCTACCGGATAGTCGTAGCATGAATCTTTCGAATTCTGTATCAGTGGTCGTGTTTGAAGCGTGGCGGCAACTGGGTTATCCGGGTGCGTTGTTGCGGGATTAAAACACAAGCATTCAGCGCCTAACCGCGCTGAATGTATTTAATTCTTTATTAACGAATAGAGAAGAAATCTTAAATCCCATCTCCATTCTCGAATCCATTATTCATTCCGTTAAAATGCTGGTTCATATCCAGAGATGGCTTATCACTTTCCGGTTTACCAACAATCCGTGCGGGTACTCCTGCCACAGTGGTATGCGGCGGAACAGGTCTTAATACAACTGAACCCGCCCCAATTTTTGCACCACGGCCAATTTCTATGTTGCCGAGAATTTTTGAACCCGCGCCAATCATTACTCCTTCACGCACTTTCGGGTGCCGATCTCCACACGCTTTACCTGTACCACCGAGTGTTACGGATTGCAGAATAGAAACATCATTCTCAACTACTGCGGTTTCACCGATGACAATTCCTGTTGCGTGGTCAAGCATTATGCCACAGCCAATTTTCGCCGCAGGATGGATATCTACGCCAAAAGAAACAGAAATCTGGTTTTGCATATAAATCGCTAATGCTTTGCGATCTTGCTTCCACAGCCAATGTGCGATGCGATACGCTTGTAGCGCATGAAAACCTTTCAGATAAAGCAGAGGAGTGGAATATTTGTCGACAGCAGGGTCCCGTAACCGGACAGCTTTAATATCACGAGCGGCCGATTCGATCATCTTTGGCTCACTGCTGTAAGCGTCTTCAACAACTTCCCTGACCGCAATCGCCGGCATAATCGGGGTCGCCAATTTGTTTGCGAGCATATAGCTCAAAGCACTGCCAAGGTTTTCATGTTTAAGTAATGTCGCGTGAAAAAAACTGGCCAACATAGGCTCACAATCTGCCAGCGCTCTCGCCTCATTTTTTATATTTTTCCAAACTTCATTCAGTTCTTCTTGAGACATATCAATCATTCTCATGTGATTGTTTTTCACCATCGCGAATGGATTCGCACCTGATTTATCCCAGAACTATGCCTTTCTTCTTGGAATCTATTGGACATATGCCGGAAAAAATATTTATGGCGATTTTAATCTAATTAAGCGCGGGAACTTTCTCCTTCATCCCTTGTAGCTCTTCCCAATAATGCCTGAGCTGCTTCGATTACATTTTTGTTGCGATATAATATCTGGTAAATTTGCTCCGTGATAGGCATTTCAACTCCAACCCGCTTAGCTAATGCCCGGACTTCTTTTGTATTACGATATCCTTCAACAACCTGTCCAATCTCACGCTGTGCAGCGTCAACATTGACTCCTTGCCCTAACCTCATACCAAAACGACGGTTACGGGATTGATTATCAGTACATGTCAACACTAAATCACCCAATCCGGCCATTCCCATAAATGTGGATGGGTCAGCCCCCAAAGCAGCACCAAGGCGACTCATTTCCGCTAATCCACGGGTAATCAATGCAGTGCGAGCATTAGCACCGAACCCCATGCCATCCGAAATCCCTGCACCAATGGCAATAACGTTCTTGATCGCCCCACCAAGTTGCACGCCAATAAAATCAGGGTTTTTGTATACCCGGAAGCTTTTGCCACAATGGAAAAGCTGCTGGAGTTCTTCACCAAATTCAGATGTTGTCGCTGATACGGCAATCGCTGTCGGTAAACCCGCAGCCAGTTCTTTCGCAAATGTCGGGCCAGAGACTACCGCCAATGGGATTTCATGACCTAATATCTCACGCGCCACATCCTGCAATAAACGACCCGTTTCCGCTTCAAGGCCTTTAGTGGCCCAAACAATACGAGAGTCTGGTTGTAAATGCGGTTTTATCTGCTGTAAGACATCGCCAAAAACATGGCTAGGAACCACAATCAGAATATTAAGGCTGGCTGAAACAGCACTTTTTAGATCGGCTTCAAGCTGTAAGCTATCAGGGAAAGAAACATCCGGTAAGAATGCCTGATTACAACGGGCTTGTTGCAAGGCATGAACATGTGTGGGGTTATGGCCCCAAAGGACAACATCATGTCCATTACGAGCCAGTGTAATGGCTAAAGCGGTGCCATATGAACCGGCACCGATTACTGTCATAGAAGCAGTATTCATTAGGCTTCCTGTGTTGCCTCATCAGACTGAGAATCAGCCTGCTGTTGCAAGTAATTCATGAACAAAGCATCAAAGTTAACTGGTGCCAGGTTCAATTGTGGGAAAGTACCACGCCCCACCAAGTTAGTAATGCACTCACGGGCATATGGGAACAAAATATTCGGGCAATATGCACCTAAGCAGTGCGCCAGTTGAGTTCCTTCAATACCATCAATAGAGAAAATACCAGCCTGCTGAACTTCGCACAAGAATGCGGTTTCTTCTCCTAGTGTCGCCGTGACAGTGACACGCAGAACAACTTCATAGACTCCCTGAACTAATTCATTGGAAGCGGTATCCAGATCTAATTTAACCTCTGGCTGCCATTCTTGTTGGAAAATTTGAGGTGCCTTAGGTGATTCGAAAGAAATGTCTTTCGTATATACACGTTGGATCTGGAAAGCCATTTCGGTGTTGTTTTGTTCTGACATAATAATTTTTACCTTTTGATATGTCCTTATTAAACCTTGATAATGTAAGTATACCCTTCATTTTTCAAGTTGTAGCTCTGTTGGCTGCGCTCATTCACCCTAGTCACATCGTTATCTATGCTCTCAGCGATTCACTCCCTTGCCGTCGTGCTGCATCTGGAAATCTATTGGGTATATACTACTTACATCTGTATTCGTTATTTCTTGCCTCGGGATAATGGTAGGTTTTCACCCGTCCACCCGGCAATTCCCTCTTTCAGGGTATAAACTTGTTCAAAGCCTGCCTTCACCAGATTCTCTGCTGGTGTTTTAGATTCCAGTCCATTCGCTGAGACAATGATCACAGGCTGTTTTTTATGTTTTTCCAATTCACCCAGATTATTCTCTTTAATCTCAGAAGGTGTCAGGTTAACAGAACCAATGATATGCCCTCTGCGGAAATCGTCACGAGAGCGTAAATCAACGACGATAGCATCTTCCTTATTGATTAAATGGATCACCTGTGCGCGAGTGATATCTTTACTCTTGGAGAATACACTTTTTACTGTCAGGACAATGACAGCCACCAACAGGGCAATCCAAACAAGGCTCAGGACCGTGTTCCGGCTAATAAATTGCATGATTTCTTGCAGCATGGAGGGCAACAACTCCCATTAGTTAATAACAAAAATCTAAGGTAACAGAGTATACCTGTGTGTTGTGTCAATTACAGCCAATTAGCATCAACCTAATGCAGATTTTGCGGAGAGTTTCGAGAAAAAATAAAAAATCCTCACTAATCACTTGATTGTTATACATCATTAAAATATTTCATGCCAAACTGGACATATACAGGATCTTCGATAATAAATGAGCTAAGTTAACTAAAATTTATATTGTGGTTCAAAAAGATAAAAAAATAGGCCATTCTCTGGTCAGAGGCAATTTCACATGAAATAATCGGGCGCGACAGACAGATGTAGGCAGGCGCTATAAATCAAGCACTATAAATATAGTAGAGCGTGGCAAGGTATTGAATCAAATGGCTGATAATAAGGATTTAAAAAGCTGTCATCACCAGCAGAAACAGTGGAAAGCAAGAAACAGTGCCTTACTGTTCTGTGCCTTACTGTTTGCTTTTTTCTGCACGGGAACCTTCGCCAATCAAATTTCAGAAAATAAAAACCAACTTAAAGATATTCAACAGAATATTGCCGAGAAAGAGAAAAGCGTCAAACAACAACAAAAACAACGTACAGAGCTCCTCAAGCAACTCAAGGAACAAGAGGGGACGATTTCAGAAGTCGGGCGTTCCTTACATAGTACACAAGCCCACCTGAACAAACTGGGAAATGAAATTTCGTCATTAACGAAAGGTATTCACCATCTGCAAATGCAGCAAAAAGAGCAGCGTAAGCTACTTGCCAGCCAATTAGATGCCGCATTCCGGCAAGGGAATCATCAGGGTTTAGAATTATTGTTTAATGGCCCGGAAACACAGCGTAAAGAACGCATACTCGCTTATTACAGTTATCTGAATCAGGCTCGTCAGGAAACTATCACTAAATTGCAAAAAACAACTGACAAGCTTAACCAACAAAAAAAGCTGCAACAAGAAAAACTGAATGAGCAACAAACATTACTCAGCGACCAAAAGCAACAAAAACAAAAAATGGAAGTTGTCCGTTCTGCCCGGAAAAGAACACTGACTGTACTTGAGTCTTCATTAAAGAAAGATCAACAAAGCCTGGCTGAGCTTCGGCAAAACGAAACTCGTCTGCGTAACAAAATTGCTAAAGCAGAACGGGAAGCCAAAGCCCGCGCTGAGCGCGAAGCGCGTGAAGCCGCACGTGTCCGTACGCAAATAGCAGCCAAGCAGAAACAGGCTCAACAAAAAGGCTCCAGTTATAAACCAACAGAAGATGAACGCGCACTTATGGCGCGAACCGGTGGGCTTGGTCGCCCTGCCGGGCAAGCAATCTGGCCTGTACATGGGCGGGTCATTCACAGCTTCGGGGAAACAATACAAGGCGAGTTACGCTGGAAAGGCATGGTTATCTCCGCAGCCGAAGGCACGGAAGTTAAAGCAATTTCAGATGGCCGGGTATTACTGGCAGACTGGTTACAGGGCTATGGTCTGGTTGTCGTGCTTGAACACGGTAAAGGAGATATGAGTATTTATGGCTATAACCAAAGCCTGTTGGTTAGTGTTGACCAGCAAGTCCGGGCAGGTCAGCCGATAGCTCTGGTTGGTAGCAGCGGCGGGCAACAGCAACCTTCATTATACTTTGAGATCCGCCGTCAGGGGCGTACCGTCAATCCTTTACCGTGGTTAGGAAAATAAGAGAAGGAAATAATTGTGCAATATCTATTAATAAAGTGCGTTCACTCATTCACTCTATTATTTAGAATATTGTGCTGTCGGTTACCAAAGTTTTGGGTTCTGTTGTTGATCACTATCTTGTTATTTACTCTGAATGCCCATGCCGCACGCTTAGCCATTGTCATTGATGACTTTGGCTACCGTGTTCACAATGAAAATAAGATATTGCAGATGCCTGCTGCAATTTCCATTGCCGTACTTCCTGATTCTCCATATGGCAGAGAAATGGCGCAAAAAGCCCATAAGCAAGGTAGAGAGGTCTTGATACATTTGCCAATGGCGCCAATGAGTAAACAACCGTTAGAGAAAAATACCCTGCATCCTTCCATGAGCAGTGAGGACATTGAAGACATTATTCACGATGCCATAAAAAAAGTTCCTCATGCGATTGGTGTGAACAACCATATGGGCAGCGCGATGACCTCCAATCTCACTGGTATGAAAAAAGTGATGAATGCATTATCTCAATATCATCTCTATTTTCTGGACAGCGTAACTATCGGTAAGACTCAGGTCGCTAAGGCCTCCATGGGAACACCTGTACAAGTGCTCCGCCGGAATATCTTCTTAGACAATGTACAAACAGAAGCAGAAGCGCTGCACCAACTCAACCGGGCTATTGCTCTGGCTCGCAAACAAGGCTCTGCCATCGCCATTGGACATCCTTATCCAACTACTATTCGGGCATTACAGCAAGGGTTAGCAACGTTGCCAGATGATATTGAACTGGTAACACCCAGTGTACTGCTCAAGCATTCTCTAACCAGTAAACAAAGCAACTCACAAATCAGCCTACTCACCAAACAAAAATGTATGAAATCTCCTGAAACCAAATCTGTAACGGTATTAGAATCCAAATTGGATTATTTCAGGCTAGTTGGGGAAACATTGGTTCCCAGTGTCATTGTTGATGTCTTAAATCAGGGTCTTGAAAAATTACAAAACTCCACATCAAAACAAGAGAAACTGCATAGCACGGGTCATTTAAGATCACAAAAAGATAAGACACTGGAAAATAAAACAGACGCCCATAAAGAGATGAGCGTCTGCCCTGATTTTTAGCAATCTATTTTGACGGCTTGATTAAAATTTTGTCAGAAATTCAATTAATCCCAATTCAGGATAACTTTACCAGATTGCCCGGAGCGCATGATATCAAAGCCTTTCTGGTAATCATCTATCGGGAATTGGTGGGTAATAATTGGGGTTAAATCCAAACCGGACTGAATAAGTGTCGCCATTTTGTACCATGTTTCGAACATTTCACGTCCGTAAATGCCTTTGATAAATAGTCCTTTAAAAATGACCTGGCTCCAATCGATCGCCATATCTGAAGGAGGTATACCCAATAAAGCGATACGCCCGCCATGATTCATAATGTTCAATAAGGTACGGAATGCAGGAGGAGCACCAGACATCTCCAAACCAATATCAAAGCCTTCAGTCATGCCCAGTTCTGACATAACATCCGTCAGACTCTCCTTACTGATATTCACAGCACGAGTAACGCCCATTTTACTTGCTAAATCAAGGCGGTATTCATTCACATCGGTGATCACAACATGACGTGCCCCAACATGTTTACACACAGCCGCAGCCATGATACCGATAGGACCGGCTCCCGATACCAGTACATCTTCTCCTACTAAATCAAAGGAGAGTGCAGTATGAACAGCGTTGCCAAATGGGTCAAAAATCGCAGCCAGTTCGTCCGAAATATTGTCTGGAATTTTAAAAGCATTGAATGCCGGAATAACTAAATACTCAGCAAATGAGCCAGCCCGGTTTACCCCAATTCCTGTTGTGTTACGGCACAAATGTGTGCGTCCACCACGACAGTTACGGCAATAACCACAGGTAATATGACCTTCACCAGATACACGATCGCCAATTTTGAATCCTTTGACTTCCTGACCAATTGCGACCACTTCTCCCACGTATTCATGCCCTACTACCATCGGCACAGGAATAGTCTTCTGAGACCAATCATCCCAGTTGTAAATGTGCACATCCGTTCCACAAATTGCAGTCTTACGGATTTTAATCATCACATCATTATGCCCCAGTTCCGGTGTAGGCACATCCGTCATCCAAATACCTTCTTCTGGCTTTAATTTTGACAACGCTTTCATAGTGATACCTTATGTAATGATATTCAACTGCTTACCGATACGTGTAAATGCAGCCACAACACGTTCAATTTGTTCTTCGGTATGAGCAGCAGAGATCTGGGTACGAATACGTGCTTGGCCTTTAGGAACCACAGGATAGAAGAAACCAATCACATAAATGCCTTCTTTCAGCAGCTCAGAGGCAAATTCCTGCGCCAGCTTCGCATCCCCCAACATAACCGGAATAATGGCATGATCTGCACCCGCCAGTGTAAAACCAGCAGCCGTCATTTTTTCACGGAACAAGTTAGCATTTTTCCAGAGACGTTCACGCAGATCGTCTCCATCTTTCAACATATCCAATACTTTGATGGAGGCCGCAACAATAGCCGGAGCCAAGGAATTGGAAAACAGGTAAGGACGTGAACGCTGACGCAACCATTCCACAACTTCTCTACGTGCGGCGGTATAACCACCGGACGCCCCACCTAACGCTTTACCGAGTGTGCCAGTGATGATATCAACACGCCCCATGACATCACAATATTCATGAGTACCACGGCCGTGCTTGCCAACGAACCCTACTGCATGAGAATCATCAACCATGACCAGCGCCCCAAATTCATCCGCCAAATCGCAGATAGATTTCAGATCCGCAATGACACCATCCATTGAGAACACACCATCAGTTGCGATCAGGATATTCTGAGCACCTTCTGCTTTTGCTTTCTCCAACTGTGCTCTTAATTCTTGCATGTCATTATTGGCATAACGATAACGTTTTGCTTTACATAGGCGAATACCATCAATAATCGAAGCGTGGTTCAGTGCATCTGAAATAATGGCGTCTTCTGGGCCGAACAATGTTTCAAACAGCCCCCCATTAGCATCAAAACATGAGGAGTACAAAATGGCATCTTCCATGCCCAAAAATTCAGCTATTTTATTTTCTAATTCTTTATGGGAGTCTTGCGTACCACAAATAAAACGCACGGATGCCATACCAAAGCCATGACTATCCATTCCTGCTTTTGCGGCAGCGATCAGGTCAGGGTGATTAGCCAACCCTAAGTAGTTATTGGCACAGAAATTAATGACATTGTTGCCATCCGCAACAGCAATATCGGCATTTTGCGCAGAAGTAATAATACGTTCACTTTTGAATAGCCCTTCCGCACGGGTTTGTTCCAACTGATCATTAATTTGCTGATAAAACGACGCTGACATTTTTCTCTCCTGATTACCTGAATAAGTGAAAGGTATGGTGTATTTTACTTATAGATCCTGCCAGTGACGACACAGCCAGAAAGATAATATCAACTTTGTAAAGCTGATCACGGCCTTGAGACTGCAATGCAGCAGGATTTCAGGATATTCGCCTATTTCACCTGCTGTCGTTAGTAGGGTTAAGTGATATGATACGCATTAAAATAAAGTGAACTGACTAGTTAAAGGTGGGCCAAATGATTATTGTCACTGGCGGCGCAGGGTTTATTGGCAGCAATATTGTCAAAGCACTGAATGACGAAGGCTATAAGGATATTCTGGTTGTTGATAATCTGAAAGATGGTACAAAGTTCGTTAATCTGGTTGATTTAGATATCAGCGATTATATGGATAAGGAAGATTTTATTGCCAGTATCGTTGCAGGTGATGATTTGGGCGATATTGATGCTATTTTCCATGAAGGTGCTTGTTCATCCACAACTGAATGGGATGGCAAGTATATGATGGACAATAATTATCAGTACTCTAAAGATGTATTGCATTACTGCCTCGATCGTCAGATCCCATTCCTGTACGCCTCTTCTGCCGCAACTTATGGTGGGCGCAGTGATAATTTCATTGAAGAACGCCAGTATGAGAAGCCTCTCAATGTTTACGGCTACTCAAAATTTCTTTTTGATCAGTATGTTCGCGATATTTTGCCACACGCAGATTCTCAAATTTGTGGCTTCCGTTATTTCAATGTATACGGACCACGTGAAGGGCATAAAGACAGTATGGCCAGTGTCGCCTACCATTTGAACACCCAAATTAACCAAGGCCAGAACCCGAAATTATTTGCAGGCAGCGAACATTTCCAACGCGATTTTATTTATGTTGGTGACGTTGCAGCAGTAAACCTGTGGTTCTGGAAAAATAGTGTTTCCGGCATTTTTAACTGCGGTACAGGCCGGGCGGAGTCTTTCCAGGCCGTTGCTGACGCCGTTATTGAATTCCATAAGGAAAAATCGCCTGCCGTAGAATACATTGAATTTCCAGAAAAGCTAAAAGGTCGCTACCAGAGCTTTACTCAGGCTGATCTGACAAAACTTCGCGCAGCAGGTTATGACAACGCATTCAAAACCGTTGCTGAAGGTGTTACTGAATATATGAAATGGCTCAATCAGGATAATTAATCGACTTCTATGAAGATATTGGTGATCGGCCCATCGTGGGTGGGTGACATGATGATGTCACAAAGCCTCTACCGCACCTTGAAGGCTTTGTACCCAAATGCAGAAATTGATGTGATGGCACCAGCATGGTGCCGCCCGCTACTGGCAAAGATGCCGGAAGTTAATCAGGCGCTGGCAATGCCGCTGGGACACGGAGCGCTTGCGCTTGGTGAACGTCGCCGCCTTGGGATAGCACTGCGTGAAATTGAATATGATCACGCTCACGTACTCCCCAACTCCTTCAAGTCTGCTTTGGTGCCTTTCTTCGCCAATATCCCTCTGCGTACAGGCTGGCGTGGTGAAATGCGCTATGGTTTCCTGAATGATATCCGCGTCCTGAATAAAAGTGCCTTTCCACTCATGGTTCAGCGCTATGTTGCTCTCGCCTATGACAGGAAAACTGTACACAGTGCTGAAGATCTTCCCCAACCACTGCTATGGCCTCAGTTAGCTGTCAGTGACGAAGACATTGCTGAATCAACAACAGCTTTTAATATCGCCGATCATCGCCCGATTATCGGTTTTTGCCCCGGTGCAGAGTTTGGCCCGGCTAAACGTTGGCCACATTATCATTACGCCGCATTGGCTGAACAGTTAATTACTCAAAAGGGTTATCAAATATTGTTATTTGGTTCAGCTAAGGATAATGAAGCTGGTGAAGATATCCGGACGCTTCTAAGTGAAGATGCACGGGAAAACTGTCTTAATCTCGCAGGACAAACTTCCCTTGAACAGGCAGTCAATATTATCGCAGCGTGTGATGCCATTGTTACAAATGACTCAGGTTTGATGCATGTCGCAGCAGCTCTGAACCGCCCTCTGGTGGCATTATATGGGCCAAGTAGCCCTGACTTCACTCCTCCACTATCGGACAAAGCCGAAGTGATCCGTCTAATTACGGGTTTTCATAAAATCAGGAAAGGTGACGGCGCGGGTGGTTATCATCAGAGTCTTATTGATATTCAACCAGAGCAGGTTTTAGCCTCATTGGAAAAACTTTTACAGACGGAGAACCAGAGTTAATGCGTGTTTTACTGGTAAAAACGTCTTCAATGGGCGATGTGTTACATACTTTGCCTGCACTGACAGATGCCATGCGGTACATATCGGGTATTCAATTTGATTGGGTCGTTGAAGAGGGATTCGCCCAAATACCCACATGGCATAGTGCAGTTGAAAATGTTATCCCCGTTGCCATTCGTCGCTGGAGAAAAAATTGGTTCAGGAAAGATATCCGTGAAGAACGCGCACGTTTCAGGGAACAATTACAGCAACGAAAATATGATGTAATTATTGATGCTCAAGGGCTGTTAAAAAGTGCTTTTTTAGTGACACGCCTAGCCCACGGTCCAAAACATGGCTATGACAAAAAAAGCATTCGTGAACCATTGGCCAGCTTTTTCTACGATCAACACCATTCTGTGGGCAAACAGCAACATGCTGTAGAACGAATTCGTGCATTGTTTGCAGAGAGTCTTGGTTATCAAAAGCCTACAGAAACAGGTGATTATTCTATCACCCGCCACTTTCTGAACCAACAATCAGAAAATGGAAATGATTATCTGGTATTCCTGCATGCTACCACTCGTGATGAGAAACATTGGCCAGAAAACCATTGGCGCCAACTGATCGCAGAGATTCAACCAACGGGTATGCGCATCAAGCTCCCCTGGGGAGCAGAACATGAATATCAGAGAGCATTACGGCTGGCAGACGGTTTTTCTCATGTTGACGTATTACCAAAATTAACATTAGCAGAAGTTGCACAGGCTCTTGCTGGCACAAAAGCGGTGGTATCTGTTGATACAGGATTAAGCCATCTCACTGCCGCCCTGGATCGTCCAAATATTACTCTGTTTGGCCCGACAGATCCTGGCTTGATTGGCGGGTACGGGAAAGAACAGCATACCTTGAAATCAGTGGATAATACGATGCAGAGTATTACTCCGGCAGAAGTAATGCTGTTCTTGCAAAAGATATTAAATAAGAACCTTGCCTAGTGGGAAGGTCTCACACCAGCGGCTTTTATATTCAAGAGTAGGATTACCCAACGAATAACGCATAGTCTTATCTGCTGTCTGACATAATGCTTTTGCCGCCTGGATATTAACCCACATCAAAATGCTACCAACACTGAGATGTGCATACTCAGGATCATATCCTCCATTAATAGCATCAAATGAAATCCATTTAGGACTATCGGCACGTAATACAAAATCATACGCACAAGGTGAACCATTAATAAGTAACACGTAACCAAATATATGCTCTCGAAGCTCTGTGTATATCTCAAGCAAACGCTGACGTTCTTTTGGCGAATGACAATAATTCCAACGCTTTTGATATAAATTGATGTAAATATCAACCAATTCTTCAGCGCTGAATTCACTTGAAAGACGAATTTCTCCGCCTGCGCGAGTGAATTTGTTTATCTCATTCTTGCGGTTACGACGGGTTTTGTAAGAGAAATTTTCTTTAATCAGGCAGATTTGACGCTTACTAAAAGGAGCCTTATAACTGGCATTGATAAAATTATTTTTATGAATAGGAGATAATCTCTTTGATTTTATAGGTAACAATAACTTTGCATCTGTTGCGATAGGAAAAATCACTTCATCATGAGGGAGTGGATAGGTGCCCTGGATTTTTTCTACTAATTTTTGGTTTTTAACAAAGAAGCAAGCTCCCTCAACGGCAGTTCCTTTTTCTTTAAAATAGAAGGAGAGCGGGTTACCTTCAATATGCCTATTTAAAAAAGAGACGATGTTGGGATGTGTTAATACACAACCGCCAAAAAGAGCGTGAATTTCTTTATATTGTTCGAAATTACATTTTTTCCATCCCCAAAAAAATGATTTTACTTTTTCCATATCCTATTCCATAAAATGGCTTTTTAATATTAAGCTGATTTTTATACGACTTTATAAAAAAATATTTTTATTTCCAATAATAGTTTGGACTGTTAATTATAAAAGTGCATTATTTTTATAGTCATAAAATTCCGACAATGTCATACCATGAACCTGTGGTTTCAAGAATCCAAACAATTCTTCTAATTCTTGATAAAGCAACTCAATTTTTTCTTCCGTCTGAAAAGTCGGGCTTCCTCCCGGCATAAATTCGGATGAATGCAGCATAAATTCAACATAATCATTACCAGATGCCAAAGTTTGCCGGATGACAGCTTTCATCTGTTTCAAATTCCCACCTTTTGGGCGTAACCAATTAACCGATGGAGAGCGTTGCTTCCCTCGCAAATGATCATATTTTTGTTTAATAAAATTCATGATCGGAGAATGCTTATACTGAATACTCATTGGCACTTGTAATAAAGAAGAGTTGCCTTCTTTAGCAATATCCTGCAAATCCATAAAATAAGCATGAGATGGAAAACGACTATAATCTGTTCCGCCATTTCCATTCGGATCTCCCTTGGTAAAACGCCAATTAACCTTCGGAGTAACAGAACAATCTACTTGATAACCATACTCGACCAATAATTGCGCATAATATTCGTTAAATGCCCAACGGCCAGCACGATGGCTCAGCATCTTAGTCTGAAGTTTTTCTTCAAGAAGATTTGTCATTAAATCAATTTTTGCCTTTATCTGATTTTTAGGGTATTCAATCAAATAAGGTTTATAGCGCATATCATCATCAGTCAGGGGAACAATAGGGGGATTGTTCCAGGCATGTAAATGCATACCGATTTCACCTGTGTTTCTGGCAATGACATCCTTAGCAAATTCGATATAACTATCATCCATCGCCATTTCATAGTTTGTTAGCCAGACGGGTTTGAATCCAAAACGCTCACAAAGGTTTTGAAACCTGGGCAGATATTGAGTATTTTCGGTAGAAATTCTATCGCTATTTTGCCAAAGGTTATCACCTTCAGTATCAATTGTGATGATGAATGCTGGTTTGGACATAAGAAAGATACCTTATTACAGAAATATGAAATATTATTACTCAGTGAAAGTATACGAGGACAAAAAGATATCTATCTTTTCTAAGATGACCTCTAGAGGTATTTCACTGATTTTGCTATTAATATTTTTCTGAACTAATTGAATAGCATTTTTATTTCCCGGTCCCCACACATCATTATTGATATAATTTCCATGCTTATCATTACCATATAGTGCGATTGTATTTTTTTCATATGCAGCAGCAACATGTACAATTGAGGTATCCGGTGAAATAATCAAATCAGCATGTTTTATTATTTCTACGGCACTGAGAAAACTGCAAAATGGGTTGAAAATACCGTTATCTAGATATGAAATCATACTTATTTTTTCAGGACTACCAATCAATATAATATTGACTGACTGATATGAATAAGCAATATGAGATGTTATTCCAATCAATTGTTCTTTAGAAAGATCTCTCTTTTCATCAGCAGCAAAGGGATTAATAACTACAGTTACTTTCCCTGGCAAATGAGAGTAAAAATCACGCACTTTATCCTTGATACCATCAGGAACATATATGTCATACTGCATATTATAATTATAAATACCCATATGATTCATCAAAGATTTATATCTTTCTGTAATATGTAAATCATAACCCAAATAAGCTATATTTTTGTTATAAATATTTATTTTATCTTTATTAAACCCAATTACATGATTAGAATTAATGAGTCTTATAAACAAAAGATAGATAACAGGAATTTGATCCCCCATATCAATAATAAGATCATACTTTTCCTGTTTCAATTTCAATCCTAACTTAAGTATATCTGTATTTTTATCAGGATAGAAATAGACCTTATCTATATGTGGATTATTTTCTATCACACAATAATTAGTTCGACCTGATAATACATGTAATTCATAACCTTGCTGAGACAATGCTTTTAAAATCGGTGTGGATACAATCATGTCACCAATTTTGTTATCATCTCGTAAAAAAAGCACCTTTTTAACACCTATAAGAGAAAATTCTCTTTTTTTCCATTTATCAATAAATATTTTACCTATATTAAACCTTATTTTTTTGAAAAAATAATTTTTTCTTCTATTTATTTCACGTAATTTTTTAAATTTTTTTTCAGCCATTAGGACATCTCAAAGAATAACATCAAAAATTTTGCTGCTTTATCAAAGATAAATACTCACCAACTACAACATCCAAGTCAAATCTCTTATACATATTTTCCGTAATTAAAGGAGGATTCTGATAAACCAAACGCATTTTTTCTGCCAATGATTCTGAAGTAAGTTCTGATTTATATTGTTCTAATTCCCCGACCATAATTTCACTGATTCCACCAGGGCAATTTGTGCTGACAACTGGAGTCTGGCAGATCAAAGCCTCAATTAATACATTACCTAAACCTTCACTATCTGAACTCAGAACAACAGCTTTAGCTTCACATATCACGGGTAAAGGATTTGTTAAAAACCCAATTAGTTTAACTCTGGATTGTAAACCAAGTTCCACAATTTTCTGTTTAATTTTATCAGTCATTTTTTCATCGCCATGACCGGCAATTAATAAGTTGCAAGGAATAGCAGCCATGGCAAATGCTTCTAACAAGCGATCATGGCGTTTCACCGCGTGAAATCGTCCAAGATGGAGAATATAATCTTGACCTGAATATGGATTGTTTTCTAAGGAATTCCATTTAATTTCAGTTATGTTGAATGGGTTGTAAATAGTGACCATTCTTCTGGCAGCAACAGATAGATTTTCCTGTAAATCCAAGCCAACTGCATCAGAAACACAAATCAAATTACGATCCTGATAAACACGCTGAATTTTATGCTTCTTAAGCCAACGAGCCAGACCTGTTTTATTTTCGAGGTAAGATTTAGAAAATACACCATGAATACAAAACCATACATTCAAATTTTCTAATACTTTAGACTTTGCAACTATACGATCGGTTTTGTGTAAATTGGATATTACCAGCGCAGGAATTCCTTTTTGCCGCAAGATTTTTTCCAAAACCTTATCCATTGATTTTGCTCTGCGAAAAATTTCAGTCTGTCTTCTAAAAGGGCCTGAATATTTATCAGCATTAATAACCAAGTCAATATGTTCAGGAATCGAATATTCGCATTTATCAGACAATGATAATAATGTGATATCAAAGCCTTTCTGTTGCAATCCACGGCACAGGCGTATTACAACATTTTCAGCACCACCACCTGGCAATCCATCAATAATAAACAGGATATGCCCTTTCATAAAGAAAGCACCTTGCTATACAGCTCAGTAAGCTGCTGAGATAAATAAGCCGGAGTATAATCCGTTATCTTTTCTTTTGCTGACATAGCGATCTTATTGGTCAAATGATCTGAAGGTATTAAAGAAATCCTCTCAGATAATCCCTTTATATCCAAGGCGTCACAGACAAAGCCATTTACTCCTGAGTCAATGAACTCAGCTCCGCCACAGGTTTTACTGGTTATAATCGGTAAGCCACATGCCATTGCTTCCAGAATGACATTCGGGAAAGGATCATATAATGTCGGGAGTAATAATCCATCAGCCATTTGATAAAATGGCAGTGTCTTTTTTTGTACGCCCAGAAACCGAATGCGAGTATAGCAACCAAGAGAATGAGCAAGTTGTTTATATTTATTTTCTTCCTTGTCCTGCCCAATCACTAATAAATACGCTTCCGTCTTACTAATTGCTTCAATTGCGGCTTTCAGCCCTTTTCTTTCAAAACCCGACCCAACATATACGAGACATTTAGCTCGTGCCGGGATGGCATATTGCTGTCGCAAGACAACTCGTTCTCTTTCTCCGGCAGGAAAAAACTGTGACTGGTCAATAGCATTATAAATCACAGAAATTTTCTCTTCTGGTAGCTCAAAATCTTCCATAACTTCCTGTTTGACCATCTCAGAGTTACAGATAACTTTCTTCAACTCTGGAGACAAATACATTCTTTTCTCCGCATCCATGACATAACGATGGTAACGGCTGGCAAAAAGCAGTTTACTTTTCCAAGCAGGCAGGATTCTTGACCTTTGCTGCAACCACCGCTGATGTACGCCATCACCAGCCCGATAAATATCACATCCCGCTATTCGTTCATGACTTTGGACGATATCGAATTGTTCCTTTTGCCAAAGCGCTCTGGATGCATCAGCAAATCCCTTCTCACGACTAATGCGTCCCCATTTCAACGGATTGGCCAAGTGCACATGCCAGTTTGGATTTATGCTTCCCTGCCAAGAGCGGGTAATAACATTTAATTGTAGATTTTCATTACCCAATGCTTCTAAGGCTCTGGAAATGAAACGTTCAGCACCACCATCAGGGCGATATTTTTGCCGAACTATGGCAAGACGAACAGGTTTCATATGAATATCTCCGAGCAGTTTCAATCACAACATCTGTCGGGATCAAACTTAAATAGCGATTATCTGTTTTAGTATCAATTTTATCAGGGTCCGGTAATTTACCGTAATTTTCTGCCCAGATCACTTCCCTATTGTCTTGTCATGGATGCTAAAAGGCATTTTATAGGCTAAATTAATGACCAGATCGTGCCTTCGATTTCCAATACTTATCATAAAAGTAGGCATACTCTTTTTAAGGGAATACGAACAACCTATCCGCATTTTGCACACTTTCTTCAAGCCAATGTGATACTATAACCGCAATCTATTTTAGTGAATTTGATAGAATGTTGCTTCGCTTATATCAGGTACTTCTCTACCTTATCCAACCTATTATCTGGTTGCGCTTATTACTGCGCAGCCGTAAATCCCCGGCGTACCGTAAACGCTGGAGTGAACGCTATGGTTTTTGTGCCCAAAAAGTTACGCCAGGAGGGATATTACTCCATTCGGTTTCAGTTGGAGAGACATTAGCTGCCATTCCTCTCGTCAGGATTTTACGGCATCACTATCCTTTTCTGCCAATTACTGTAACAACCATGACGCCAACTGGCTCCGAAAGGGTACTTTCCGCACTAGGAGATGATGTTAACCACGTTTACCTACCGTATGATTTGCCTGGCTCTATGAGCCGTTTCCTTGATAACGTCAATCCCAAGTTAATGATTATTATGGAAACTGAGCTATGGCCTAATTTGATAGCCCAATTACACCAACGTGGTATACCGCTGGTTATTGCCAATGCAAGGCTTTCAGCCCGTTCCGCTGCCGGGTATCAGAAAATTAACAGTTTTATTAAAGCTATTTTAAACAAAATAACGTTGATCGCTGCACAAAACCAGGAAGATGGCGAACGTTTTATTGAATTAGGGTTGAAACGCGCCCAACTGGCTGTCACAGGCAGTCTCAAATTCGATATTTCTGTTACACCTGAATTGGCCGCTAAGGCGGTGACTCTGCGTCGTCAATGGGCTGCACATCGGCCTGTATGGATTGCAACCAGTACCCATGATGGTGAAGAAACGATCATACTGGATGCGCATCGAAATTTATTGAAACAACACCCCAATTTATTGCTGATTTTGGTTCCCCGCCATCCTGAACGTTTTGCTAAAGCGGAAGAATTAACTCAAAAAGCAGGGCTAAGCTCGGTATTAAGGAGCTCTGCTACCATACCCGATGCCAATGTCCAGGTTGTTATTGGTGATACTATGGGTGAACTGATGCTACTGTACGGTATTGCAGATCTAGCCTTTGTCGGAGGCAGCTTAATCGAACGTGGCGGTCATAATCCACTGGAAGCTGCGGCTCATGCGATCCCGGTCATTATGGGGCCACACACATTCAATTTTAAGGATATCTGTGCCAAACTGGATAAAGCTGATGGGCTTATTACTGTGACAGATAGCCAATCTTTGAGTACCGCTGTCAATAGCCTGCTGACGGATGAAGATTATCGCCTTTATTACGGTCGACATGCCGCGGAAGTCTTACACGAGAATCAAGGCGCACTGCAACGATTGTTAAAATTGCTGGAACCTTATCTCCCACCACGGAGCCATTGATGAGTACGAGAAAACGTCTGTCCGTCGTCATGATTGCCAAAAATGCCGCCGACTTAATTGGTGATTGCCTGCTGTCTGTAGACTGGGCAGATGAAATTATCGTTCTGGATTCTGGTAGTACTGATGCAACCTGTCAAATAGCCAAAGAAATGGGCGCCAAAGTTTACACCAATACTCAATGGCCTGGTTTTGGTCTTCAACGGCAACTCGCACAGTCCTATGCCAGCGGTGATTACATTTTCATGATTGATACAGATGAGCGAGTCACTCCTGAGTTAAAAGCTTCAATTGAACAAGTTCTGGAAAGTCCCGACGACAATAAAGTCTATGCCTGCGCGCGCCTTAATTTATTCATGCACCGGTTTATGAAGCACAGCGGCTGGTATCCTGATAAGGTCGTTCGTCTCTATTGCCGTGAACGTTATCAATATAACGATAATCAGGTTCATGAATCACTGGATACCCAAGGTGCCCGTATCGTGACATTAAAAGGTGATTTGCGTCATTTAACTTGCCGCAATCTGATGGAATTCCAGCAAAAGCAATTGAATTACGCGAAAGATTGGGCCAAATATCGCTACAAGCAGGGTAAAACAACTCGTTATTCTTCCATTATCAGCCATACACTGGGCGCATTTTTCAAAACGTGGCTGTTAAGAGCGGGTTTCCTTGATGGTAAACAAGGGCTAATGTTAGCGATTGTCAATGCTCAATACACATTCAATAAATATGCAGCACTCTGGGAGCTGACCCAAGCAGAGAGTCAAAGATAATGAAAAAAAAAGCAATTTATCCCGGTACTTTTGATCCTATTACCTATGGTCATCTCGATATAGTGACCCGTGCTGCAAATATGTTTGATCATGTTTTACTTGCCATCGCCAGTAGTGACAGAAAAAACCCTATGTTCAACCTTGAAGAACGTGTCACATTAGCAAAAGAAGTCACTGCCCATTTGGATAATGTTGAGGTTGCAGGATTCAGCGAGTTGATGGCTAATTTTGCTAAAAAACAACAGGCGACGATCTTAATTCGTGGGGTACGTTCAGTTTCTGATTTTGAATATGAATGGCAACTCGCCAATATGAATCGACATTTTATGTCTGAGTTGGAAAGTGTCTTCCTGTTGCCCTCTCAAAGTCTGTCCTTTGTCTCATCATCCTTAATCAAAGACGTTGCTCGTCATGACGGTGATGTTTCATCATTCCTACCGGAGCCTGTTGCTCTGGCTATGTTAAAAAAATTAGGCAAATAAATATTAGGTAAATAAATCATAGTCGTCGGGGGCAATTCAGCCCCCAAAGATACAATTAATGCTGGCACTGCCGACAAAAAAACGCACTGCGCTGCCCTAATTTTATACTCTCTATTTTTTCTCCGCACATTGGGCAAAGCTCGCCTTTTTTGCCATAAACAAATAATTCCTGCGCAAAATACCCCGGTTTCCCATCAGATTGCAGAAAATCTTTCAGCGTAGTCCCCCCTTGTTCAATAGAACGACGTAAAATCTGCTTTATCGTATCTGCTAATAGATAAGCCTCTTCCTGTGTCAGAGAATGAGCAGGGCGCTCAGGTAAGATATGGGCCACATATAAAGCTTCATTGGCATAAATATTGCCAACACCAACAACCACTTTGTTATCCATCAACCAGGGTTTAATAGCCGTTTTCTTATTACGCGAAAGAGTGTAAAGGTATGAGCCATCAAATACATCAGACAGGGGCTCAGGGCCCAAATGAGCCAGTACAGAACATTTCTCAAGATCATCGCTCCATAGCCAGGCTCCGAAACGCCGTGGATCCGTATAGCGGAGAATTTTACCGTCTGTCATCACCAGGTCGATATGATCATGTTTTGCAGGAGGAAACTCATGCAATAAGATACGTAAGCTACCGGACATCCCAAGATGGACAATAATCCATCCATCAGACAATTCGAGCAATAAATACTTTGCTCTACGTTGCACACTGAGCACTGCTTGATCTGATAATTTCATGATCTGTTCAGAAACAGGCCAGCGCAAACGTGAATTCCTTACCTCAACATATTGAATCACATTGCCAGCTAAATGTGGCTCAATTCCTCTGCGACTGGTTTCAACCTCTGGTAATTCCGGCATACTGACTCCTTGAATAAACTATCTACAGCATCCTATTTAGCAGATTACGATACCGTTTTCATGTATTATTTATAGCTAAATCCAGTCAAAATCGTTGAAAGAATAGGCCACACCATGCTTCTTGATATCAGAAATAGGCTAAACATAATCGAAAATAAAAAGTCCCTGTGGAACTTATCTATTATTGGACTATATATTAGCCTTGTTTATCTGCCAGATATAACAAGATATAAAAATCTTGTCATGATCCTTATCTGTATAACAGCACTGTGTTATCTGGTAACGGATTTTCGTCAGGTAGTAAACTCACTGAGAAATTCTCTCTTTTTCTCCATTTTGCTATTTATACTGGCAATGTTCTACTCTATTGGAATTTCTATTGATTCCGCATTGAGTTTCAAAGAGATGAATAAGCCTATCTTAAATGGCCTGCTGCTGTTTAGTTTCACACTTCCGATTGTGCTCTATCAGGAAAGTAAGCAACACATTGCAAAAATGATCCTGATTGCTTTTATTATTGGTATGTTAGCTATTTCACTGACCGATCTCGCGAAATACATTATCGATTACGATTCAACAGGTGAAATACCATTTACTAACTATAATCATCGGGAGTTTTCATACGGATTTATTTTCTATTTTCCTGTGTTGTTATGTACTTGGGCATTATGGAAAAAACATTCTTTACTGAGTTGGTTATTGTTGCTTATCGCTTCAGCCATCAGCCTATTCTTATTACTTGGAACACTTTCTCGTGGTGCTTGGGTTGCCATCGTGGCAGCCACAGTATTTATTATTGTGATTAATAGAGAATGGAAAATCACCATTGCTGCTGCAATATGTCTGGCATTATTGGCCGGGATCACTCATTGGTCGGCAGCATCAAATCCTGCCACAAAATTACTGCTTTTTAAGCTTACCCAAACTGATAGCAGCCACCGCTATAGTAATGGAACCCAAGGCTCTGCGTGGCAATTGATTATGGAAAACCCTGTCAAAGGTTATGGTTTCGGTAACAAGGTATATCACCAAGTCTATAATAGTCGTGTTGCCGATTATCCGGAATGGACATACAGAACTTCGATTGGACCACATAATGTATTTTTATCGCTTTGGTTTGCCGGTGGCGTCTTGGGTCTAATAACCACACTATTAATGACACTCTCAGCAATATTTACCGGAAGCCAAATCATACGTCGAAATAGTGGCATAATCCGACAAGCGGGTGTCATTATGCTTGCCGCCTTTATTGGTATTTTCATCGTCAGGGGGATGTTTGAAAATGCTTATATTAATGAAATAGGTGTCTTATTGGGATTAATGATCGCCCTATATAACGCCCAAAAAAAACCGGAATAGCACAGAAAAACCACTAATTTCAGATACACCAGCCCATATCCAATAAATGAGACGGGCTGGTGTCCCACTATTTGACTTTCATTTATCAAAACAGATTTTTTTCTATCACTTGCATAATCAACTTTGCTCGTTGATCCCAATTAAATTGCTCCGCGACTAATCTCTGAGAGTGTTCTGCTTTAGCTATTATTTCAGTCGGGTTATCAATCAGTAGTTGAATCTGTTGTGCGAAACTTGTCGCATTTTCACTGTCTGCAAAGCTGACCGCGTTTTCATCAACCACATCACGAATGGAAGGAAGATCAGAAATAACAACGGGTTTACCCATCGCCATATATTCAAAAAGTTTAAGAGGGGAAGTATAGCGGCTGCCAATACTGGTTTTTGTCAATGGCAGGATGCAAATATCATTATCTGCAATGACTTGGAAACGATTTTTAGGATGGACAAACCCCAGAAAATTAACCCGATCACTTACACCAATTTGTTGAGCTACAGATTTGAGTTGTTCAATCTGCGTACTATTTCCACCAGCAATGTTCAATACAACATTATTAAGGTGACACATAGACTTCATCGCAGTAGGTACGCCTTTCCAGCGATGCAAACTGCCTAGATACAATACCTGCGTTGTTTCTCCTTTCTGGTATTGCTTGCCCAAAGATGTCATCTTTGTCGCTTCAACTGCTAACAAATCAACACCGTCAGGTGCAACGATAATCGGAGTTTTAACCCCATATTCTGTATAAATATCGTCACGTAGTAATGAAGTCAGAACAAAAACAGTCCGGGCACGATGATAAACCTGTTGTTCAATTTTTCTGAGCCTAAAATATTTGCGCTTATTAGCACGTTTATTCAGGTCATGGGACTCTTTAAAAGACTGAGAAAAAATTTCATGACTTTCAAAAAAGTGTGGAATATCAGGATGCTTATGCAAGAGATAATTTGCCATTTTAATATTACGAGTAAAAATGGCATCGACCTGATGTTCTTGCAACCAACGGGAAACCTGAAAATAAAATAATTTTTGCGTATTAATGGGGAAATACCACTTACGGCGCACGTCGCGTAAAGCGATCAATGCAACAGATGGCGGTAACTTTCTACCCAGGATCTCCTCAACACCATTTTGACCCGCTGGTGTAATCAGGCTGACTTGATGACCCTGACGGGCAAAAGCATCCACATTCTGCAAAATTTGCAGTGAAGCAACACGAAAATCAGGTACAGGATAGGGATCAATATAAGCAATCTTCATGACTTTTTTATCGTATCCAATAAACGGCCCGCCGAATGCTCCCAGGTATACATCGTTTCAATTCTCTGACGAGCATGTTTACCCATTTCTTTTCCTCTGTCTGGTAAAGACAAGAGATGATTAACAGCTCCGGCAATAGCCTCCGCATCACCGGGCGTCACCAGAATGCCGGACTGATTCTCATTTCCTACCACTTCAGGTATACCACCAATATAACTGGCAATGACAGGCCGCTCACATGCCATTGCCTCCGCAATAGTAATACCAAATGCTTCATCACCAATGCTTGGAAAGATCCCGGCATCCCCGGCAGCATAAAACTCAGGTAACTGATCATGACCAACAGGAGGATGAAAAATAATTGATTGTCCTAACTTTAATTCCGCCGCTTTTTTTTCAAGCCGTTTCAGTTCTTCACCTGCTCCAATAATTAACAGTTTCACATCCTTATCACGTAACAAGGCCATCGCATCAACAGCAATTTTCATGCCTTTCCATCCGACTAACCTACCAGCAAAAGTCAGTAGAAACGTATTTTCATGAATCCCTAGCCGACTGCGGACATCAGAATTGGCAGGTTTGAACTTATCAACATCTACACCATTATAGATAACATTTGGAAATTGTTTGAAATGATGCTGGATCTGCCAAGCATTAAAATGGCTGCATGCAACCCATGCCGATATTTTTTTCCCTAATATTCTGTCACCTTTAAAAAAGCTGGTTCCCCCACTCATATAGCAAAACTTAGTATGGGAATTGGTTGGCATCATTCTGGGCCAGAAGAAATCAAAAGGCTTAGTTAATATTACCCAGTCGAAATTTTCAGCAATCACGGTTTCACGGGCATGACGGGCAAATGAGTAGCGTTCAACAATACGTTGAAAACGACGGCCAATATTGATTACTCGTTCTCTGGGGATAAATGGGAAAGTATGCACACGGATATTCCGATTCCTCAACTCAGGTCTGATATCACCTATTCCGCCGAAAATATGGATCTCATGTCCTGCATCTGTTAAAACTTTAGCCAGCTCCCAGACCGCCGTTTGAATACCACCATAGGACATGGTAACGGTGACATCAATAAATCCTATTTTCATCGTTTTCATTATCCTTTTATTGAACTTCTAGTATATTTTTTACTGAATCCCAGACTTGTTCCACTGATATGTCTGACATGTTATCTTGACGGGTTGCCTGTTGATAATCTATTGGATGTTCAATCACAGCCAATTTTGCATGCTGTTGTGGAGCAAGAAAACGACCAGGATGAAAACTATGGTACATAGCAACCATTGGGATCCCCAATGCTCCTGCCAAATGTGTCGTCCCGGTATCAACACCAACATACAAATTAAGTTGGCTCATAATCGCCGCATTTTGGCGCATCGTCGTTTTACCCGCCAAAGATGTACATCTCTGTACTCCCAACATTTCAGATAATCTTTCCGCTGCTGCCGCCCCATCCTGGCTACCCAACAGTAAAATATGGGCAGTAGGATAACGAGCATAAATACGCTGAGCTAACTCGTAAAAAGATTCTACTGGCCAATCACGGTAAGCTTTCGCAGGAAAACTTTGTAGCTGAAAACCAATCCTTAGTTTATTTTGCAACCCATAATGCCGGAGAAAAGAACTCGCATATTCTGCTTCATTTTGACTCACACAATACTGCAACCGCCAATCATAAATCTCAATCCCTAACGCATTAGCTAACAATGCTCTTTCCTGCTGAGCCTGCATAAGTTTTTGAGGTTTTTTTACAAAAAATTCATTTGGAGTTTTGCGGGATGTATCAGAAAAGCAAACAACCCGATTTGCTTTTCGTCTGGCATATTGTAGTAAAGGTTTATCATGATTATATACTAATGCCAAATCATAACTCTGACGAGAAAACCAACTAACCCACTTCGCTTTTCCTTTTGAAAAAACATTTATTGAATTGATTTCATCGATATTCTCAAGGATCTCTTTTGTTCTTTTATGCGCCAATACATCAATATTGGCTTCTGGCCAGTTTAACTTTAAAGCCCGAATTACCGGTGTTACAAGTAACGTGTCACCAAAACGTGCAATATTGATAATCAAAATGTTTTTAGGTTGCATAATAATGAATTATAAAATTATCCACTCAGAGACCAACTCAAGAGAACATACATCAAAGTTATTTAAGACATTTTGATATAGATTGTTCCATACAAAAGCCAAACCAGAATTTTATTTCATTTGTTCTATATTCACTTAATAGTATATTAGTTCCATATTAGATAAAATGGTAACATGGGAGCAAAACAATATGATCTCCCACTAATGATTGTCACTAACAACAAAAATAGACTCCATTTTATCTAACATATTATCCATACCGAACAAACGTGTGGCTCGTTTAAATGAAGCATTTCCCATCTGCAAACGGACATCTGCATTTCTCATTAACAGATCTAATTTCTCAGTTAGCTGCTCAATACATTTAGGTTCAATAACATAGCCTGTTTCACCGTCAATCACAGCTTCAGAGATAGCGCCCACTGATGTAGAGACCACTGGTAATCCGCACGCCATTGCCTGCATGATGCCTTGTGGAACCCCTTCATTTCCAAACGAAGGCAATGCAAAAATATCCATCGCATTTAAACAGTCTGGAACATCCTGACGATTACCAAGAAAAATGACACTATCCGTCAACCCTTCTTGTTTAACCCTGGGTTCGAGATTTTTTCGTTGTGGGCCATCCCCAACAAACAATAACTGCCAATCAGGATAGCGTTGATGAAGTATTTTCCAGCTATCCAACAGGTAACGATGCCCTTTCCAGGTTCTCATTGTCGCCACAATACCCAAAGTCGGTTTATCTGCAATTCCAATACGCTGTCGGCACTGTTGTTTGTTTTCAGGCTGAAAACGTGTCAAGTCGATACCTGTCGGTACAGAGGTCATATGAGATAGCGGATAGCCATTATTCGTATGTAGATATTGGCGTAACTTCTCCCCTGTTGTCACAATGTGCTGGCAGGATTTCAAATAGAGCCAGCGGGTCGCTATGGAAGTTGAAACATTAGTGGAAACATGACGGGTTCGAACTATTGGTGGCATCCCCTTTAATGTGGAACATGCCGCAGCTACCAGCCAAGAATCAGTAGAACTGTGAGTGTTAATGATATCAAATCGATGACCTTCAGCCTTCAACCAACGGCGCATTGCTATAAAGCATGAAAGACGTTTTTTTTCAATTGGCAACGCAACGACAGGAACACCATAATGGTGAGCTTCACGGTAAAGCGTCGAAGTTGGGCAACAAACGATAACAACATGATGCCCACGACGCATCATCCCCTGAGATTCCGTCAGAATACGAATCTCTTGCCCTCCCCAACCACGCGACGATTCCGTATGTAAGATATTCAAGGTCTTTCTAGTCATTTTATGAGCCACGCCTGACAGTTCATATATCAAAAAGCGTTAGTATAACTGAACGTCATATTACGTTCACGGGTAACCGATAACCCGATTTAAGATAAGGAGGGATTGGTGTATTTCAGGTATAAAAAACCCAGCTTTCGCTGGGTTTTTTTAAGTCCACTAAAATTATTTGATTTTAGCTTCTTTGTACATGACATGCTGACGAACAACTGGATCAAATTTTTTCATTTCCAGTTTTTCAGGCATAGTACGCTTGTTCTTCGTAGTGGTATAGAAGTGACCAGTACCAGCAGAAGAAACCAGTTTAATTTTATCGCGAATACCTTTAGCCATTTTTCAGCTCCTTAGTATTTCTCACCGCGGGCACGCAGTTCAGCAAGAACTGTATCGATACCCTTTTTGTCAATCACACGCATACCTTTAGCAGATACACGCAGAGTTACAAAACGCTTCTCAGACTCAACCCAGAAACGGTGAGAGTGCAGGTTAGGCAGAAAACGACGCTTGGTCGCATTTAATGCGTGAGAGCGGTTGTTACCACTCACAGGACGCTTGCCAGTAACTTGGCAGACTCGGGACATGTCTATTCTCCAAAAATCAAATCAGCTCGAGCTTTGTATTGGGTATGGCCGCCTCGTCAGGCTTAGGAGCCCATCTCAGCAAATTTTCTTTACTGATAAAGAAGGTTACTGAAAAGAATCACATTTTCTCAGCCAAAAACTCACTGAGATAGGCTCTTCTCGCCAAGCCCAAGATCCTCAAAGGTGGCGTAGTATACGCCCTCATTCGCTGATGCTCAAGTCCCGAACAACTAAGATCTGACTGGTTCGTGAAAAAACCGGATTAAATCCAACCTCTTTCCATAAAAGAGACACAATATTGTTTGCCTATGACAATATGATCCAAAACCTTAACACCGACTAAATTACACGCATCAATGATTTTTTCTGTCACCAGTTTATCTGCCAGACTAGGTTCTGGGTTACCGGAAGGGTGATTATGGGCAAGAATAATAGATGCGGCATTAACCTTAACCGCCTGCCTTACAATTTCCCGCGGATGAACTTCAACTTTGTTTATCGTTCCCTTGAACATCTCATCATGACAAATCACTTTATTCTGATTTGTCAAAAACAATACGACAAAAACTTCCCGATCCTGCCAGGACAATAAATCCTGCAAATAACTTTGAGTCGCGGTAGGGCTGCTCATAACATCTTCATGGATAAATTGGCTGGAGAAAAAACGCTTTGCTAATTCAGACACTGCCTGTAACTGAACATATTTGCACACGCCCATTCCTTTATGCGCACAAAAATCAGCATAATCAGCAGAAAGCAAGTGATATAATGAGCCAAATGATTGCAGCAGATGTTCCGCCATTTTTACAACAGGTACACCTCTAGTCCCTGTGCGTAAGAATATGGCCAACAACTCAGCATCCGTCAGAGCAACCGCACCATACGCCAGCAATTTCTCTCGGGGAGCAAGATCTGAATGCAATTCATCGTCTTTTTCCATTATTGTGATATCCATTCTACTTCCTCCCTTACATACCTTTTGCTGGCTGGCTAATCAGCCATGAAGATGACACCCCATAACTTTACTTTGATATCCACATCATCAATATCCCATGATGAAAAAATCACCGCCAGTCTTGTGCGTATGGTTTGCGTAGCGCTTCGCAAACTTAGTATTTCTCAGCGGCAGAACAAGAACTCTCAACGCCATATTCTCAACACCCTATTTTCTTATGATAGAATCTTGAGTAATTGTAACTTACAGGTGGACAATCAGAATGGCAGAACTTTCCGGCAAAGGGCTTTCTGGTAAGCATATTGTGCTCGGCATCAGTGGAGGTATCGCCGCTTATAAAACAGCAGAGTTAGTACGGCGTTTACGTGATTATGGTGCCCAAGTACGCGTCGTGATGACTCCGGCAGCAGAGGCTTTTATTACCCCATTGACATTACAGGCTGTATCAGGTTATCCGGTTTCTGACGATCTTTTAGACCCGGCAGCAGAAGCGGCGATGGGACATATTGAGCTGGCAAAATGGGCTGACTTGATTATTCTCGCTCCTGCGACGGCAGATCTATTAGCTCGGTTAAGTACTGGTATGGCAAACGATCTAGTCACAACTATCTGTTTAGCTTCAGCAGCCCCTCTGGCGGTCGTTCCTGCGATGAACCAGCAAATGTACCGTGCACAAGCCACTCAACATAACCTCGATATACTGAGAGAACGTAATGTGTTGATTTGGGGGCCTGATGAGGGAAGCCAGGCCTGTGGCGACGTAGGGCCAGGAAGAATGATTGAACCTATGGCGATTGTCGAACTGGCAACTCAACATTTGAACCCTATTCGAGATTTAATGGGCCTGCAAATAACAATTACAGCCGGGCCAACTCGTGAAGCCTTAGATCCTGTCCGTTTTATTACCAACCATAGCTCCGGTAAAATGGGATTCTCCATCGCACAGGCAGCCGCAGAACGTGGAGCTAAAGTCACACTGATTGCTGGCCCTGTCAATCTGACTACGCCTCAAAATGTCAAACGTATTGACGTAACCAGTGCATTGGAAATGCACGATCAAGTGCAGGTAATCGCAGCTTCACAACATATTTTCATCGGCTGTGCTGCCGTCTCTGATTACCGTTTCAAGCAGATATCAGATGAAAAAATCAAAAAACAGGGTGATGAAATCACCTATACATTAGTCAAAAATCCTGACATCGTAGCGAATGTTGCAGCAATGGAAAAACATCGTCCCTTTGTCGTTGGATTTGCAGCCGAAACCCAGAATGTGGAAGAATACGCCCGCGTAAAACTCAAGCAAAAGAATCTGGACTTGATTTGCGCGAATAATGTATCTCTGGCTGAACACGGCTTCAACAGTGATACTAATGCATTACATCTGTTCTGGCATGATGGCAGTATTAATTTACCGCACAGTGATAAATTACAACTCAGCCACCGCTTATTAGACGAGATATTCAAACGCTATGATGAAAAAAATCGACGTTAAAATCCTTGACTCCCGCATCGGGCAAGAATTTCCTTTACCGACCTACGCTACCCCTGGTTCTGCGGGCTTAGATTTACGTGCTTGTCTGGATAACGCAGTGGAACTGGCACCTGGTCAGACCGAACTTCTGCCAACAGGGATTGCTATCCATATCGCGGATGAACAATTAGCGGCGGTCATTCTTCCCCGCTCTGGTTTGGGACATAAACATGGTGTGGTGCTTGGTAATCTGGTAGGGCTCATCGACTCTGATTATCAAGGGCAACTGATGATTTCTGTTTGGAACCGCGGTGATAAGACATTCACCATCGAACCAGGCGAACGTATTGCTCAAATGGTTTTTGTGCCCGTTGTACAGGCTGAATTTAATTTGGTTGAAGATTTTGAGAGCACAGAACGTGGAGCTGGTGGTTTTGGTCATTCCGGTCGTCAATAACTTTCCATAAAGCCTGATACCGTCAACCAACTTTTATATTTTTGCCCATCATCAGCATGGGCAAAATGTATACCCATAAATTCCGAGTCAAGACCTGGAAGATAAAGGGTATCGCTGGATTTGTTTTGCTGTCTTAGCAGGGGTATTACCACACATGGCAGAAAAAGAATGTACAAAAAAGAAAAACAGACGTGAAGAAATCTTGCAGGCACTAGCGCATATGCTTGAATCCAGCGATGGCAGTCAGCGTATTACAACTGCAAAACTTGCCGCCAACGTTGGAGTTTCTGAAGCTGCACTTTATCGTCATTTTCCAAGCAAAACCCGGATGTTTGATAGCCTGATTGAGTTTATTGAAGACTCTTTAATTTCTCGCATCAACCTGATTTTACAAGATGAAAAAGAGACCATTCCTCGAATTCGGTTAATCCTGATCCTCATTTTGGGCTTTGCAGAAAAAAATCCCGGTTTAACCCGTATCATGACAGGCCATGCCCTGATGTTTGAACAAGACAGATTGCAAAACCGTATTAACCAACTGTTTGAGCGTATTGAGGTACAGCTTCGCCAAATCTTAAAAGAGAAAAAAATACGGGATGGACAAGGGTTCAGTTATGACGAAACGATACTAGCATCCCAATTACTGGCCTTTTGTGAAGGCATGCTCTCTCGTTTTGTTCGCTCTGAGTTCCGCTATCGACCAACGAAAGAATTTGAAGTACGCTGGCCCTTGATATTGACCCAACTACAATAAATTTCCCAAACCTGTTACGCACATTTTTTATTCTGGGGATCTTTTCATAACAGAATAGAATATGGAAATGATAACATGCGTTTTTCACTAACGTTTTTTGTATGAATTTGTGTTAACATGCTTTGGCTAGCTGAGTTGACTACCCAATCGCTCAGTAATGACATTCCTTCCACATTATCTGCGGGATGTCATTTCTACTACTCACCCCGCCCACCATTGGGCGAGGGATTTTTTTTAGTCTGTCATTTCTACAGAGCAATCAACCAGAACGAACTATCAAATACCGTATTCTCTGCGGTAAGTTTCCACCGCCTCTAAATAAGACTGCATTTCTGGGTTTTCACGCAGATAGGTAATCAAATCATTCAAGGTAATGATAGAAAAGACCTTGCAGTGATAATCACGCTCAACTTCCTGGATAGCCGAAAGTGTTTCCCGTCCACGCTCCTGACGATCCAGACACAAAATAACGCCAGACAACGTTGCACCATGTTGTTTGATAATTTCCATGGATTCACGAATAGCGGTTCCTGCTGTGATCACATCATCAACTACCACAACTCTTCCTTGTAATGGGCTGCCAACCAGTGTTCCTCCTTCCCCATGATCTTTTACTTCCTTACGGTTAAAACAATAAGGCATATCAATATCATGATGTTCCGCCAACGCCACTGCGGTTGTAGTTGCGATTGGAATACCTTTATAAGCTGGCCCAAACAACAAATCACATGGAATACCGCTATCCTGCAATGCCGCAGCATAAAAACGGCCAAGCAATGCCAAATCACGTCCGGTGTTAAATAACCCTGCGTTGAAAAAATACGGACTCTGGCGACCGGATTTCAGCGTAAATTCGCCAAATTTCAGCACCTGTTTTTCCAGTGCCAGTTCAATAAATTCGCGCTGATAGGCTTTCATGGGGCTCTCCTCTTGTGCATCATTTGATTCTTATCGCCATTATCTCAGACATAAAAAAGGCGACTCTTCAGCCGCCTGATCCATTTATTTTTTCAATTCATCTTGTTTTAGAGAATCTTCTTTTGGAAAACATTGCGTTAGCGCATCTCGCTGCGCGGCAAAAATAGTTGCTAATCCTTCTTTCGCTAGGGAGAGTAATGACAGCAATTCATCATGGCTAAACGGTTCACCTTCTGCCGTGCCCTGAACTTCAATCATTCGGCCATCATCCATCATGACGACATTCATATCAGTCTCAGCAGCAGAGTCTTCTACATACTCTAAATCACAACGCCCCTCTCCATCAACGATACCAACAGAAACTGCGGCTACCATTGATTTCAATGGGCTTTCTTTCAGTTTGCCATTAGCAACCAGCTTATCCAGCGCATCTACCAGAGCTACACATGCACCGGAAATAGCGGCGGTACGCGTGCCTCCATCTGCCTGAATGACATCACAATCTAACGTGATGGTATATTCACCTAGTTTTTTCAAATCTACGGCAGCGCGCAGTGAGCGGGCAATCAGACGCTGAATTTCCATCGTACGGCCAGTTTGCTTGCCTTTAGCGGCTTCACGGGCGTTACGGGTATTTGTCGCTCGTGGCAACATACCATATTCTGCCGTGATCCAACCCTGCCCCTGACCTTTCAAAAAACGTGGAATTCCTTCTTCAACGGAGGCATTACATAACACTTTGGTATCCCCGAACTCAACCAACACAGAACCTTCTGCGTGTTTAGTGTAATGACGGGTTATTTTAATAGGACGAACCTGCCCTGCCGCTCTTCCTGCCGGACGCATTCCTACCAGGCTCATAGTGTTCTCTCCGCTGTTAATACTTTATTGGGGGCGCATTATACGGCCTAACGCGGCGAATGCCTATCCTGCATCTGCATGGGGCGTTATAATCATTCATCATTTTATAAATTGGGAATGAGTTATGATCCGTAGCATGACCGCTTTTGCGCGGCGAGATATCAAGGGAGATTGGGGGAATGCAGCCTGGGAATTGCGCTCTGTCAATCAACGTTACCTGGAAACTTATATTCGTCTGCCAGAGCAATTCAGAAGTCTGGAACCAGTCATCCGTGAGCGTATCCGTTCCCGCCTGACTCGCGGCAAAGTGGAATGTAACCTACGTTTTGAGCTGGATATCCGCGCTCAGGGCTCACTGATTCTTAATGAAACTCTGGCCAAACAACTTGTTGAAGCAGCAGGCTGGATTAAACAACAGAGCAATGAAGGGGAAATTAACCCTGTAGATATTCTGCGCTGGCCGGGTGTAATGGCTGCCGAAGAACAAGATCTGGATGCCATCAGCACACAATTGCTTGCAGAACTCGATATGGCGCTGGATGCCTTTATTCAAAGCCGAGAAACTGAAGGCCAAGCGCTTAAGGCACTAATTGAACAACGTTTGGATGCCGTAACTGAGGAAGTCAGCAAGGTTCGTGTACAGATGCCAGCCATCCTGCAATGGCAACGTGAACGGCTACAAACCAAGTTGGAAGAAGCCCAGATCCAGTTGGAAAATAACCGTCTTGAGCAAGAGTTGATCTTATTGGCTCAACGTATTGATGTGGCAGAAGAGCTGGATCGCTTGGATGCACATGTCAAAGAAACTCGTAATATTCTGAAAAAGAAAGAAGCTGTCGGCCGCCGTCTCGATTTTATGATGCAAGAATTTAACCGCGAATCGAATACATTGGCATCAAAATCAATTAATGCGGATGTGACTAATTCTGCGATTGAATTAAAAGTGTTAATTGAACAGATGAGGGAACAGATTCAAAATATTGAATAGGGTTTCTTAGCGATTCACAACAAATCATCAAGCCAGTATATACTTTGTTATAACTGGCTTTTTTATTATCAGAGCATTGCAGAACGAATCACAGTAGCGCATGATTAGCGTGTACCCAAAGGTGTACCCATAGCACATTTATAAAATCATTTTGGGTACACCCCTACTTTTTTCATTGGAGATTGCACAATGCCTAAGCTCACAGATAAAGAGATCAGGGCGTGGATAAAGTCGGGCGAAAGGTTCGAAGGGAAAGCGGACGGTAACGGGCTGTATCTATGCTATAGAGGAAACTATCAGCACCCTATATGGCGTTTTAGGTATAAGTTCGCAGGAAAGCCCAGAGTGATGATACTAGTACTACAGTCGTAGCCCGCATTGTGTCATGATAGCTATCTTCTTTCTTCCTCATCCTAAGGGGGGTGCCCTATGGCCTCACCTGTCAATCTCTGGGAACAGGCGCTTCTGCTGGCTCATTCCCGTCTGATCCCACTGTTTTACTCTGCAAGTTCTCAGCAACGTTGTCTGGCGTATCTTCGTGGGTTACTCAGCGATGTTGAACATAAAAATAGCTGGCAACTGGCTGAATGGCTGGGTGAGCACTCGCCGGATAACATTCAATATTTTCTGGAACGTGCCCGGTGGGATGCTGAAGCCGCCCGCGATATCTTACGCAATTATGTGATGGAGCATCTGGGGGATGAGCAAGGTATCCTGATTATTGATAAAACGGGTTTTATCAAAAAAGGGACGCATTCTGCCGGCGTGCAGCGTCAGTATAGTGGGACTGCTGGGCGGGTAGAAAACAGTCAGATAGGGGTTTTCCTGTGTTACGCCGGCAACGGCGGCCATGCCTTTATTGACCGGGAATTATACCTGCCAGAATCGTGGACTGAGGATCGTCCACGCTGTGAAGCTGCCGGTATTCCTGAACCGGTGCACTTTGCCACCAAACCCCAGCTCGCCCAGTACATGCTGGAACGGGCACTTGATGCCGGTGTTCCCTGCCGTTGGGTCACTGCTGATGCGGTCTATGGGCATGATCGCCGCTTGCGATGCTGGCTGGATCCCAACATCAACCGTTCGTCTTAGCGATCCCCAAAAATGAACCTCTTTGGTGGCGAAAACCGCACTACACTCGGGCAGACATTATTGCATCCAGTCTGACCGCTGATGATTGGGAAAAACAGTCAGCTGGGCTGGGCACCAAAGGCGAACGGCGTTATGGGCATTATCTGTTGCTCCGGCGTAATCGGGATGAAAAACAGGAACTGGCCTATTATGTTGTCTATGCCCTTAAAGAGCAGGCTGATCTCAAGACGCTGATTCAGGTGGCCGGACACCGCTGGGAAATCGAAAGCGGTTTTGAGGAAACGAAGGGCGAGTGCGGTCTGGATCATGATGAAGTCCGGCAGTGGCACAGTTGGTATCGACATATTACGTTGTCATTATTGGCGCATGCGGTGCTGGCTGTTTTGCGGATACAGGAGAAAAAACGCCAGCGGGACTGGTAGCTCTGAGTGTTGCGGAACTGCGTAAGTTGCTGTCAAAACTGATGAGAAAGACAGAAGAAACCCTAAAGCAGGTTTTATTTTGGTCAACCTGGCGACGACGACATCAGTATCGCGCACAACAATGTCATTATCGTCGGCGGAATAACCTGATGATTACGGAACGATTACGGCTGTAGTACTAGGTTGTGTCCCTTAATT
>NZ_JBFPEZ010000067.1:0-71776 GCF_040838225.1 Xenorhabdus sp. SGI246 | reverse complement strand
GCCCGTTTTGAACGAACAGGAGGTAAACAAGGTTCTATCACTATCCAAGCATCATCAGGAATGTCGTAGCGTGCCATCATTTTATTCCAGTATTAAAATCAACTGGATGATAATACTACTAATTTATATTAAGGGACACAGCCTACCATTTACTGCTTCCTGTAAGGATAGCCTGTAAATGTCTTTGAAATAATGTCGATACCAGCCCATACATCCTATCCTCACCAAAGATATAATTATTGTGTATTGATACACCCAAAGATAAGGAATAGCCAGTTTAATTAGATGATATTTTCTGATGTGTTCAAATATTGAATTGTAAATGCTACGTTGACAACTGGTAGAAACAAAAAGACCCGCGAGTGCGAAGCCTTTTTAATTCGAAAAGCAACGTGACATAGTATATCATTCTTATTTAGTTAATTCAGAGAGTACAGCCGTAGCAAGGCTAGTATTCACAAATAGAATATCAACACATTTACTGACTACTGCCTCAATACCTTTCTCTTTAACTAATTGTAAAATTTCTTGTTTTTCAGCATTCGGAAAATTTGCTCTGTTGATTATCGTTTCAATCTTTTCAAGGGTGTTTTTATGGACCTTTATAGTCATAAAATTAATTTCATCATCAATTGTATCCATATTGACGTATTCAACGCCGGCAGCAGTAAGAGCCATTGCATCGGGGTTAAAACCATAGCTACCATCATCATCAAAATAAATAGCTTTGTGGTTAATTAAACCAACTTTTATTAAATAGTTTATATCGTCCGCCAATTGATCCCATCCAAAAGCCTCTCCAAGGAATTGAAATTTTTCCTTACTGATGGGCTGCATTAAATGATTCTGGTCATTCATTGCACGAATGATCATATTTTGTCTCTCTTTCAACATAGTCATTAGGTTTTCCTCATTTCGTGCTGGAAGTAGCTAAAATTATAGCCAACCTCTAGCATTGAGGAATTAAAAGAAATGTTCATAAGTCTTTACAAAGAACACATAGGTAAAATATCGTTTGAACGATTTTTTACATAATACATTGAATTATTAAATAAATGTTCTATTCTTAAAAACAGTATCGGCCATTTGAAAAAAATTTTTCTTTTATCATTCAACATGAAAATAGCTATATTACGCAGAAATGGGCTTGGCGATCTTATCTGTACCCAGCCATTAATAAAATCTTTACAGAAAAAATATCCCAATGCAGAGATTAGTCTATTTATAGAACAAAGTAATTATGAACTTACTAAGTATATATGCCCTGACATAAGCATCAATGTCCTTCCTCAAGGAAACAAGTATCTTTCTATCGTAAAAACTGCTCTGAAATTCCGTAAGAAGAATTTCGATATTGCTATTTCCGCCAAACCAAGTCCAATGAAACTCAATAACTTATTTTTATGGTTATTGGGAGCAAAAAAACGCTATGCTGTTGTTGCAGATCAAAAATGGCATTCTAAATTAGTTAACTATTCAATCAATCAAGAAGTCATAAAAGGTTACCATCAAGCTTTAAAGATATTACGTACCTTTTCACCTAGTGTGCAATCTTTATCATTTGATTTATTCCCTGCAATAACGTTGCATAATACATCAACATCGATTTATTCAGGAGAACCATTAATTTTATTTTCTGTTTCCAACAATAGAAAATATAGTTTAATTAATAATGAAAAACTTAATTTAATTGCAGATAAAATTTCAGAAAAATATCCTACCGCAAGATTTATTATTTCAACTTTTCCCAATGATATGTATTTAGCTGAAGATTTAACTTCACGTATAGGTGATAATAGTCAGATTGTTATGTGTGATTCTCTAAACTCTTTTCTGGCATTATTAAATAATATGACCTTGATTGTGGTTGGCGATGGAGGTATTTGCCATTTATCAGCAGCATTAAAGAAAAAAATTGTTGCTCTTTATGGTGTTACCAAGCCTGAAAATTGGTCACCACTTGCATCAAAAGATATGTGTATTACCTTGTACGATCCAGAGAATGTCAATAATATTGCTTTAGCTAAAATTACTGATGCTATTTTTTCTTTACTTGCAAAGTAAAAAATTTAATGGAAATATTTTTATATGAAATAATTATTAAAGCAATAAAGGTATTATGATTTTAATTTAGTACTTTTTTATTAATCAATATGTTGACTATATAAATAGTCAGTACAATGATTTAGCATCACTATAAAAAATGTATAACCATGATATTTACAATTATGAATTCTATTTCATAAGAAAATAACATGATAAAAATAGGCCTAGAAGAAAAAATTCAATTTTTTAGCCAATTATATGAAGAAGGAAACCTCATATTAGCCAACTCATGGGATGTTATGAGTACTCATTTAGCTAAACAATGCGGCGTCAAAGCCATAGCAACATTATCAATGCTTGTATAGATTCATGGCTTCGTGGAGAAAATACCGATCCTGAGCATTTAATTTTCCGGGCTGACATTTATCTTTTCACAATGAAATACTGAAACATAATATTATCTTTTTTCAGAAAACATTTTCAGAGTAAAATTGTTATTACTTTTTAAAAAGTAATATTCAATTATCTAAATCAAAAACAGTCTATTAATTAAGGTTTTTTTTATTTTTAACATTGAAAAATAAATTTCTCTTGATATCCCCTATTCTCTAAAAAGATAATCTATTCTCAAAGAGGCTATCTTTCCATATGCCCTATGAATTTCAACGTGCGGCCAACAAAGCTATAGCTTTAAAGACTCAGGATATATAAAAATGAACTCTTGAGATCAGAGCTATTTTACCTAAGTGAATATCTTAAAAATTAGATAGAGACATCTGGTATGAGTCAAGTGTTAAATTCTCAATCTTTGAATAACCCCTGCATTAGCTGCGGTGCTTGTTGTGCATATTTTCGTGTTTCGTTTTATTGGGCAGAAACAGAAGATGGAGGAGGGTCCGTTCCCATCTCTGCCACTGAAAAACTGAACAACTTGATGTGCTGTATGAAAGGCACGAATGAGTTATATCCTCGCTGTATAAAACTACAAGGGGAAATTGGCTACTCAGTTTCCTGTTCCATTTATGATAAAAGACCTTCTCCTTGTAAGGAATTTTCTCACGCATGGGAAACTGGTGATTACAATGAAGCCTGTGATCGCGCCAGAGCTGCTTATGGCCTTCCTCCTCAGCCAAAGCCAAAAACCTGATGACTTTCGCTGGTTGTAGACTATATTCGTTATTTCCATCACAGACACTTTACGTTTGTATACTTATTGTTAACAAATGTGAAAATCCATTACCGCAGAATATGTTATCACTGTACAGATTATGAACTTCCCTTCATGAAATTATCAGGATGAAAAATAATGTCTGCTTATGTTCCTACTGAATATATCCCACAAACTTGTGAATCCTTACCACATTATCTTGCGAAAAATTTACCAACAACAATCTCACTCGGCGGATTGCCTGAAACATGGCAAATAAAAGAAGTTGGTGATGGGAATCTCAACTTAGTTTTCATTGTTGCTGGAGCTAAAAAAACGGTTGTTGTCAAACAAGCCTTACCTTATATACGGGCAGCAGGAGAATCATGGCAACTTTCTCTTGATCGTACCTATTTTGAATATCATAACCTGCTAGAAGTCAATAAATTTGTCAGCCAGTATGTCCCCGATGTGTATTTCTACGATGAAGGAATGTCTTTATTTGTGATGGAGTATTTAGATCAGCATATTATCTTGCGTAAGCAGTTGATCGCCGGTCAAAGACTCCCTTACCTTGCAGAAGATATTGGAATTTTTCTTGCTGATACTCTATTCCATACCTCTGATATCGGAATGGACAGTAAAGAAAAAAAAGAGCTGGTAAGCCGTTTTGCCAATAATCACGAACTTTGTAAGATCACCGAAGATCTGATTTTTACAGAGCCATATTTTAATGCCGAAAGAAACAACTGGACTTCTCCACAACTTGATAGTGACGTCCACGCTGTTTGGCGGGATCAGGCAATGATCCAAACTGTAATGCAGTATAAATACAAATTCATGACTGAAGCCCAAGCCTTACTACACGGTGATCTCCACTCTGGCTCCATTATGGTAACGCCAGATTCTACAAAGGTAATAGACCCGGAATTCAGTTTCATGGGACCAATGGCATTTGATATCGGCAACTATATCGGTAATTTGTTTATAGCTTATTTTGCCCAACCTGCTTTACGAGACAATAAAAAACAATGTACTGATTATCAGTCGTGGCTTCTAACACAGATTGAAACGACATGGGCAGTATTTGTGCGTCGTTTTCATCAACTATGGAATGAAAAGAGCGCCGGAGAAGCCTATCCTATCAGAATTTACCAGCAAGGATCTTTCAGCTCAGCGTTTCTTAAAGCAGCACAAGATAATTTTTTCTCCAATTTATTTGAAGAAATTCTGGTCTATGCCGGGCTTGAAATTAATCGCCGCATTATTGGCTTTGCCTGTGTCGCTGATTTCAAACAGATTGAAGATCCAACACTACGCGCCACTTGTGAAAAACATGCCTTGAAACTGGCACACGAGTTAATTGTCAACAAGCATAAACACCGAGATTTTTCACTAATTAAACGTTATATCACATAGGGTTAAGAGACTTAGATGAAAATTAATGGCATTCATTATCGATCTGTTTGGCTTGCTGGCGACGGATATACCGTCGAAATTTTCGATCAGACCAAACTGCCTTTTGAGTTACAAATCATTCAATTAAGCACCATGCAGGATGCTGCAACAGCGATTAAAGATATGTGGGTACGTGGCGCCCCTTTAATTGGTGCTGTTGCCGCTTATGGTATGGCATTGGCAATGCATCAGAACAGCAGCAATGAGAACTTGCGACTGGCTTATGACACGCTAGTCAAGGCCCGACCAACTGCTATTAATTTAAAATGGGCTTTGGATCGTTCATATCAAGTACTGGAAAATACATTTCCTCTACAGCGTAAAGGGGTTGCTTATCGTATTGCCAACGAAATTGCTGATGAAGATGTCGAACTATGCCGTAAGATTGGTGAAAATGGCCTAAAAATCATACAGGGAATTGCTGCGAATAAATCAGCAGATGAAGTCGTAAATATATTGACTCACTGCAACGCGGGATGGCTGGCAACAGTGGATTGGGGTACTGCATTATCCCCCATTTATATGGCACATGATGTAGGCATTAAAGTTCATGTTTGGGTTGATGAAACTCGTCCTCGCAATCAGGGGGGATTGACGGCTTTTGAATTAGGTTCACACGGTGTACCACATACTTTAATCGCTGATAATGCAGGCGGTCACTTGATGCAACATGGGAAAGTAGATCTTTGTATTGTTGGTACAGACAGGACAACCGCTAGAGGGGATGTTTGCAATAAGATTGGTACTTATCTTAAGGCCCTGGCAGCCAAAGCAAATCAAGTGCCATTTTATGTTGCTTTACCATCACCGACATTGGATTTTACGGTTTGGGATGGCGTAAAAGAGATCCCTATTGAACAACGTTCAGGTGAAGAGCAATCACATGTCTATGGGCTCACTTCGCAAGGGAAACGCAATTGGGTCAATACCGTTCCGCAAGGGACACTTTGTGGAAATTATGCTTTTGATGTCACACCAGCAGAATTAGTTACCGGATTGATTACAGAACGCGGGATCTGTGATGCCAGTGCCGAAGGATTGCGCACGCTTTTCCCCGATTTATACCCGCAGTATTCATAATGGCTATTTTTTTATGGTAAATAGAGAACATATCTGCCAGTTAATCATTGAAACTTGTCTTAAGATGAATGCACTGGATTTAAATCAAGGAACATCAGGAAATATCAGTACTCGCTATCAGGATGGTTTTCTGATCACTCCCAGTGGTGTCCCCTATGAACAATTGACCCCAGATCAGATCGTCTATATCAAGCATGATGGGGAAGCTGAACCGGATAAGGTGCCATCAAGTGAATGGCATTTTCATCTATCCTGCTATCAGGCACGCCCTGAATTGAATGCCGTTGTGCACAACCATGCTGTCAATGCAACGGCAGTTTCCATACTTAATCATTCCATCCCTGCTATTCATTATATGGTGGCGGTGACAGGAGCAGACCATGTTCCCTGTATTCCCTATTCAACCTTTGGGACTCCTGAACTGGCAAAGAGCGTCAAGGAGGGAATTAAGCACAGTAAGGCGCTGTTAATGCAACATCACGGCATGATTGCGATGGAAGCCAATCTGGAAAAAGCGCTATGGCTGGCGAATGAGGTGGAAATACTAGCGAAACTTTATTTAAAAATCCTGCCTGTTGTTGGAAATAATATTGGAAATGTTCCAAAAAATATTCCGATACTTTCTGCCGAAGAGATGCAACGAATTTTGACAAAATTTAAAAGTTACGGATTAAAAACTCAGTAACAAGGTAAAAAAGCAGCATTTTCTGATCTTATTTAGAGACTATGTTGTTTTTACATAACCCGGTTAAAAATCAGACATGGATTTTATTTGTATATTACTTGATAGCTGGATTATAAGAAGCCAGATGAAGTGGTGGGCGATACCAGATTCGAACTGATGACCCCCTCCTTGTAAGGGAGATGCTCTACCAACTGAGCTAATCGCCCACTTCATATCGTGGGGCACCTAGATGGTGGGTCGTGCAGGATTCGAACCTGCGACCAATTGATTAAAAGTCAACTGCTCTACCGACTGAGCTAACGACCCATCGTAAATATCACTGTGATACTGCGGAACAATCTAATGAAGTGGTGGGCGATACCAGATTCGAACTGATGACCCCCTCCTTGTAAGGGAGATGCTCTACCGACTGAGCTAATCGCCCACTTCATGATGACTATTACTGCATGATGACTATTACTGAAAAGTTACTGTAACGGCATCTATATCACTGACTTATGATTGGTGGGCGATACCAGATTCGAACTGATGACCCCCTCCTTGTAAGGGAGATGCTCTACCAACTGAGCTAATCGCCCAATCATAAAATCATTTTCATCACTACGGTTAATATTTTCTCCAGCTTACCACTACGAGAAAATGGTGGGCGATATCGGACTCGAACCAATGGCCCCCTCCTTGTAAGGGAGATGCTCTACCAACTGAGCTAATCGCCCCGTCGTGATGGAGTCGCATTATAGGGATAGTTCGAAGTGAGTCAACGGTTTTTATTACTAAAATTTCCATTCGTCGCAAAATTACACAGAATGAAACAATTATAGTCACCTTAAGTTATCATTTAGACCATGTATCTTATCTTTCCTCAATAACCTATCATTAACGCCATTGAGGAATTGCAGTCCAGTGATAAAATAACCCCTACTATTGTTACTTCAATCATCCAAAACGTTCTCTGAAAAGTGAAATGTAATTAAGGCAATTCCCGATGAGTAAAATAAAAACCCGTTTTGCACCAAGTCCTACTGGCTATCTTCACGTTGGCGGTGCACGTACTGCCCTTTATTCCTGGCTATACAGCCGTCATAACAAAGGTGAATTTGTTCTGCGCATCGAAGACACTGATCTGGAACGTTCAACTCAGGAAGCCATTGATGCGATTATGGATGGAATGAACTGGTTAAATCTGAATTGGGATGAAGGCCCTTATTATCAGACCAAACGTTTTGACCGTTATAATCAGGTTATTGATGAAATGCTGGAACAAGGTACAGCATATCGCTGCTATTGTTCTAAAGAGCACTTAGAACAATTACGTGAAACTCAGATGGCAAATGGCGAAAAACCACGTTATGACGGTCGTTGTCGTGATAGTGAGTGCCAACATAGCCATGATGAGCCACATGTTGTACGTTTCCGCAACCCACAGGAAGGCTCTGTTATTTTTAATGACAGCATCCGTGGCCCGATTGAATTCAGTAACCAAGAGTTGGACGATTTGATTATTCGCCGTACTGATGGCTCACCAACTTATAACTTCTGTGTTGTCATTGATGACTGGGATATGGAAATCACTCATGTTATTCGTGGTGAAGACCATATCAATAACACCCCGCGTCAAATTAATATTCTGAAAGCGCTTGGCGCACCAGTACCAGAATATGCTCATGTTTCTATGATCCTCGGTGACGATGGTAAAAAATTGTCCAAACGTCACGGTGCCGTCAGCGTGATGCAATATCGTGATGATGGCTATCTGCCGGAAGCACTTTTGAACTACCTGGTTCGTTTGGGATGGTCACATGGCGATCAGGAAATTTTCAGCGTTGAAGAAATGACTGAGTTGTTCAGTCTTGACGCTATCAGCAAATCAGCCAGCGCTTTCAACACTGAAAAGCTGCAATGGTTGAACCATCATTACATTAATACTCTGCCTGCGGAGAAAGTTGCTGTTTACTTAGCATGGCATATTGAACAACAAGGTATTGATACACGTACTGGCCCGGAACTGGTTGAACTGATTAAACTGTTGGGTGAACGCTGCAAGACATTGAAAGAAATGGCCAGTGCTTGTCGTTATTTCTATGAAGAGTTTACAGAGTTCGATGCAGATGCTGCGAAAAAACATCTGCGCCCAGTGGCTCGTCAACCATTAGAAGTGGTCCGTGAAAAACTGGCTGTCATTACCGAATGGACACCAGAGAATATCCACCATGCAATTCAGTCAACCGCTGACGAATTGGAAATCGGTATGGGTAAAGTGGGTATGCCACTCCGTGTTGCAGTGACTGGTGCGGGTCAATCTCCGAGTGTTGACGTCACTATTCACGCTATTAATCAGGCACGTTCACTCTCTCGTATTGATAAAGCTCTGGCTTATATTGCCCAGCGTGAAGCTCAATAATTAGCATTAAAAAATCGGCCAAAATAAGTTATAAAGGCACACAATTTATTGTAGTGCCTTTATTTTTGTATATAGCCCCCAGCCAGGCAGTAATACCGCTCGCTTAAGCGCGAGCGGTTCTCTTTTTATAAGGGTAACGTGATGTTTTGCAGAGTACTTGCCGTGGAACGGATTAGCATTTTCGCTTCTGAGGTAAGATCAGTCTTTTACCATTTTCCCTGAGTCATGAACCCAATGGTTAGGTCGCAGGGAGCACGTCAACCTGATCGGCGACTACCTCTGGCGCAGGAGAGCCAAGATCGGCACGGGAAAGTTCAGGTTGCTACAACCCTTGGCTGGCTAAGGAAAGCGATATCGCGGTGGGCATCAGTACTATCATCCCAGCCTAACCTGGCGTACAAACCAATGGTGCCGATGGCATCGATCCATTTTTTGGGGTTGATTCCATTAGACCCGTTATTGATATGTTTTTGAGTAAATTCTCAATCCATTAAATTTTATTAATTCAGTCATATGGTTTGATACTAAAACTAGTGAAAGTAGTAGATGTAAATTTATATTTATATTCATATCAATAGGTTAATATAAAACTTACATTTTCAATCATCCCATAAGCGCCGGGTTGTCAGCAAATTAAATTTACTGGTATTTTTTTTATATGGCAATGTAAAATTTAACAAAAATACAACTTGATTATGCACAAAATGTTACTTTTTTTGTGAATAACAAATACAAGGCCGCGCCCGTGATATACGCGAACTCGACTTACATTTCATTATCACCTTACCAAAGAGATATCTGGGTTAAAGCCGCTTTGATTAATGCTGCTGAGAAAACGGATACATTCAGGTTACGATTTAATGAAGAGGATGGTACTCCTTATCAATGGGTCGATAAAGAATTTGAATACCAAGTAACTCTAATATATCTAACCCACCAGGCTGATTCTACATCTGCCGCCGAGTCTTGGTTACAAAATGCTTTTAGTCACAGTTACAAGCTCAATGACGGTAGTTTTGTCGATTTTACCTTGTTGCGAACGACTGAATCGGTATACGTACATGTGCGAACACACCATATCGTCAGCGATGCTTGGAGCTTGCAGATGAGACTAGTAGCGGTGGGAGTTATCGGTAAAATCTATACAGACGGAGGCTGTCTGGCTAAAGGGTATCGTGGATCGCCTGAATTGACGGAAGAACACTTTCTACCGCACCTATGGCGTGTCGGTGTGAAACTTTACCGAACTGGTGATCTTGGCCGGGTACTGGATAACGGGAGTTTTGCCCGCAACCTCTACTTTCGGTTTGTTTCTGAACGCTCGTTAACCAAAAAAAAGAAATGGCATTGCTTTTTCCTGGAGTCGAATAACCATGACTGAAATAAATCGTCCACTCTCTTGCGTAGAGCGTTGGTACTGGCTGTGCGACCAGTTTTCGACATTAAATGTAATCTCTCGCGTTCGTGTGCATGGCGAACTACAAATGGCGGTACTACGCAGCGGATTAGACGAGTTACAGGCGCGGCATCCGTTGCTGAGAACCCGTATTGAACATGACAATGGTCTTAATCCGAGGTGGGTACCCTGTGATCAGGCTATTCCGTTACGAGAGGTTCATTTTGCACAAGATCAACAATGGATCGATGAGGTCAATGAACGCGAACTAATGGAACGTGTGAATCCCGACATCGGACCGCTGATCCGTACTGTGGTGCTCAACGGCCCCGACGGAATTCATGACCTACTGGTGATAGTGCCTCATATCATTGCCGATGGAACTACGGTATTGTCGCTGGCTGAACAGTGGCTCACGCTTGCGAATGATCCTGTGTCGTCTTCGTGGATAGCCAGAGCTTTGCCATCCGCAGAGGAAATGCTACCACCGAAGTTTATGGGTGAAGAGGGGGACACACAACTGGCTGAGCAAACGGCGCAGGATGCAAAGCTGATGGGCACGCACAAGCCAGGCCGAGTAATACCCAGCCGTGTAGTTTCTCTGGAGAAACGACGCACCCAGTTGTTGCGAAGAGAGCTCAATAGTGATCAACTTGATATCTTAATCCAGACCTCTCGTATGCATGGTACCACCGTGCACGGTGCGTTGACGGCGGCCCTGGTGCTTGCTGCGGCACTAGATGATCAAAATCATCCCACTCAATTTGCCGTTGGTTCACCAATAGATTTTCGTCGCGAACTAGTGCCTGCCGTAAGCCACGATGAAGTCGGTACCTACGTGGCAACAGTCCTGTCGTTGGTAAATGTTTCGCAGCCTTTTTGGGATATCGCCCGTGACATTACCACCGATTTGGCTAAACGTAAGGCGTTGGGACACCACTTTAACATGATAAATCTGGTGGCAGACGCCGCGCCACAGTCGATGACAGAAGCCCGTTCATTCATTGAGTTTATGGAATCAGAGGGGCCGATCAACTTGTGCTCATCCAATATTGGACGCTACGAATTTCCCGATCGGATCGGCAACTGGTACGTAACAGGCGCACAGTTCCTGACCGGAATATCGGTGAACGGCTATTTTGTTGCCACTATCAACACCAGCCACAACACGCTTTTTTGGAATTTCACTCATATCTATGATGCAGTGCCTGCCAGCCGTGCAACACAACTGGCCGACACCTGTGTTCAGGTGCTGCTATCTGCACTTAACGAACCAACAGCGATTAACCAATAAGGAGTAATGACATCGTGTTCACTCTCAAATCTACACCACCGCAAGGCAAGTATGTGTTGATCACTGGAGCTTCCACGGGACTGGGGCGAGAAACCGCGTTATATCTGGCAGAAAAAGGCTTTCAAGTGATTGGCTGTGTGCGTCAACAAGAGGACGGTGAAAAACTGGCGGCCGACTGTACATCAGGACGAATCGCTCCTCTTATTATCGATGTGACTGACGAAAATTCTATCATCACCGCTGCAGCTCAGGTGTCGGAAAAAGTTGGAGAACAAGGGCTCTGGGGATTAGTTAATAATGCGGGGATTTGCATCTCCGCCCCTTTGGAGTGCGTATCGAGCGATCTTCTACGTAATCAACTGGAGGTAAACTTGATTGGTCAGCTTGCCGTGACGCGAGCAATGCTTCCTCTGTTACGCCGAAGCGAAACTGCCCGTTTAATTAATGTCACATCCGGATTGGGAACTGTCGCAATCCCCTATCTTGGTGCCTATTCAGCGGCACAGTTTGCCAAGGAAGGCTTAAGCGACGCACTGCGCCGTGAACTGGCCCCGATGGGGATTATGGTTTCAGTCGTCAGCCCTGGTATAATATGGACACCAATCTGGAACAAAATCGCGGTAGAAGGTGAGAAAGCGATATCGCTGGCTCCCGATGAGGTTTCTGATCTTTACCGCAATACCTATCTCAATTTTTTGCAAGCTATTAAGCAAAGTGCTCGATACAGCCGTACAACACCAGCTCATGTCGCATCTGCGATCTTTTCAGCTCTCACTAGCGCTAAGCCGAAAACGCGATACCGTGTGGGTTCGGATATTCGGCGGGCTGCATTGCTCGCACATTGGTTGCCTGACTATGTTCTAGACAAGATGTTCAAGCCGATCATTACCCCTGTTTCAGCCAGCAAGGAGCAACAACATGTCTGATCACAAACTCAGACTGGGGGAGGAGCTGATCTCTCCGTTGCATTCACTCTATGATGGTCTTCAAGTGGATGGTTTGCCACGTCCTGTCCATCTTGCGTTGAATCATCCTGTTTGGGTCGTAACCCGCTATCGTGATGCCAAAACGGTTTTATCACATCCAGGTGTACGACGAGACGCGAAAGGTGCCGCTGAACTTTATACCCGCCGTACAGGGAAAAAATGTCTGGAAGTTGGCGCGTCTCTCAGTCAGCACATGTTGAATGCCGATGCACCCGATCATACCATTTTTCGCAACCTAATCAGCCACGCCTTCATTGCTAAGCAGGTTAAAAAGTTGCAACCCTACATTGAAAGGGTAACTGAGGAATTATTGGATGCAATGGCTATGCAAGAACGGGCAGACCTGATGGCTGACTTTGCCGTACCGTTGACTATAGCAGTGATATTTGAGTTGCTAGGTATACCTGAGTCTGAACGCGACCATGTTAGTTCATCCTGGGAAAGCCAGTCACAATTATTATCTGCCACAGATGCCAAGGCACTGGCAGATGAACAGGCCAAATATATAAAAAACCTTTTAGAAGCCAAAAGATCTCATCCTGCTGACGATCTGTTTACCGGCCTTGTCCAAGCGGCAGACACGATGGAGCAATTAAATGAATCGCAACTGGTTTCAATGGCACATCTAATGATGATGAGCGGTTTCGAGACCACAATGAACATGATTGGCAACGCGATGGTTACTTTGCTAAGCAATCCAGAACAGCTTGCCATATTGCGAAGTCGTCCAGATTTGTTACCCAACGCACTTGAGGAGTTGGTGCGTTACGACAGTCCAGTCCGTGCCTCAATGCTGCGGTTCACTATTGAAGATATCGAGTTAGGTGATGTCACCATACCAGCAGGAGAATATATCCTCGTTTCTAACCTTACGGCAAACCATGACGCTGAACGGTTCAACAATCCTGATCGTCTTGATGTGACTCGTAACTCCAATGGACACCTCGGTTATGGCTATGGAACTCACCAATGTATAGGCGCATCGTTGGCGCGTCTGGAAGGCCGTATCGCCATCGACCGATTAATCAGCCGATTCCCCAACCTCACGCTTGCGATCCCTCATAGTGAATTACAGTGGTTACCTCTCACATTTCTCCGAGCCTTAATCAGTGTGCCAGTATTGCCAGGTCAGGCTGTGTCGACTAACCTCTCCCCTCACTTATAAAAAGGAATTAAAAATGAATGCTAAAAATGTTCTTGTTCGTAGTTTGCAGTTACTGGAAGCTGGTAATGCCAGAGAATGGTGTGATCTATTTCACCCTGATGGCATATTAGAATTTCCTTATGCTCCGCTAGGTTGGGAAACCCGCTTTGAAGGCCGCGAAGTTATCTGGAAGCACATGCAAAAATTTCCCGAATACCTAACTGTCAGATTTACTGAGGTAAATTTCTACGAAACAACAGATCCTAATATGGCGATAGGAGAATTTCATGGTGATGGTCTTGCTACCGTAACGGGAAGGAAGTTTGAACAAGACTATATCTCCGTTTTATGGACAAAAGATGGGCAGATCATGCGCTATCGGGATTTCTGGAATCCTCTCCGTCATCTCGACGCACTGGGTGGCGTCGAGGCAGCAGCTAAGATTGTTCAGGAGGGATAAGTACTGATACGTGCTGCCGTTCTTTCTGGTCTGGGCTCCTACCTGCCGGAAAATATCGTAACCAATGCTATGCTGGCTGAAGAGCAGGACACCTCGGACGCTTGGATCTTTGGCCGTGCAGGCATTCAGACTCGACATGTTGTTAGTGAAAATTACCTAGAGTCACTTTAAGTGCCAGAATTTCGCCCTGATGGTTAACAATCAAGTGTAATTTGAAACCGTAAAACCCTATATGGACGCCCCCGGTTGTGCAAGCATTGAGTCGATACGGTTTGCTACCATATATCCGGCGTCATAAAGGACTTATTTGCCCGCGCCATGATGTCATCCGCACCCTGTTTCCTTATCATCCCTCATCGGTATGTGTCTACCTGGATTTTACTCAGGTTATTGCAGGGCCGATAGCCGTTTTTTCATCAGTGTTTGCAAACTCGGTTAAAGCGTCTGTTTCGATTTACTTAATTCAATTAATGGATAGCAAAAGCTTTTTTCATATTATAATCAACCTTATCCGTCAGAATACGCCAGATAATTCGGGTCAGCTTGTTAGCTAAAGCAACCACCACTTTCATGGCGCCACATTGTGTTGCCGGGGGACTAAACCACACCAGGCTGACAGTTGCCGACCATTAGCAAATTGGGATGCGTTGACGTCACTTACGAAAGCCGCCGCAATCAGGGGACCGACACCGGGAATAGTCAGCAAGTGCCCATCCCCTGCTTGCTGACGGGAAAGTGCCGTCATTTCGTTATCCATGTCATGGACGAAAAAACACGGAAAAAATTATTTTGGCTACAAGCTCACGATTAATGTCGATGTGAAGTACAAAGTCATTCGTCAGGCCGCCACAGGCACCGCCTCTGTCCATGACAGCCACTATTTTGAAGCCGTTTTGGACAGAGCCAATACGAGCCGGGATATTTATGCTGACAAGGGGTATGCCAGCCATCAGCGTGAGCAGGCGCTGAAGGCACAAGGCTATCGTGTGCATATTCAGAGAAAAGCGTCACGAAATCATCCATTATCAACCTGCCAGAAAGGACGCAACAAGAAGATCGCGCCCCCCCCCCGGGCACGGGTAGAACATATCTTCGGCGCCTTCACCCTGATGGGCGAAAAATTCATCCGGACGATAGGCCAATTGCGGGCTAATTTCAGAATGATGTTAATGGTGACCTGCTATGACTTGCAACGTTTGGTTTATTTTATAAAATCAGTCAGTTATGCCTTTTAATCCTTGAAAAAATAAGAAAGCATCACATTCAATAAGGTCAATGTTATTACGGATGGGGATAACATTGACCTTATTTTTGCATGAGAGAGTTTTTAGAGGTTTCCTTTAGTTATTGCATGATATTTTGTTTTAGATCATCCCATAATTTGGTTGGAAATACTTGGTTTTATCTAAAATAGCTTTGTTAATTTTAATTAAATAACGTATTTTTATATTTTTTTAGTTAATTAATCTAAAAAATTTTTTACATAAAAAACAGCCTATTATATTGAAAATAGTGCAACTTAATCTATAATACCGCCCTTCTTATTTCTTCCTGAAAAATAAAAAATATTAAACATTACTAAATAATAATTATGGTAAAGGTAACTTCTAGCAATATGCTCATAGGATTGGCAGGACGGGCTGTATTTACTATTCAGCCTGCACATGCAGATAACCAATCTCTTACTCAACAACAGAAACAACAGCAATATCAGCAACAGCAACAGCAACAACAGGCATTAGAACAACGTTTGGAAGCAAAAGCACCAACAGTTAAACTTTCGGATGACACTCTGTCTGCTTCCAATTTGAAATTTCCCAAAGAATTTCCCTGTTTTGTCATTCATCAAGTGACATTATCCGGCCAAGAAGACCTTCCTCACTGGCTGCCTCTGCAACACTTGGCGGATCAAGCCAACGGACAATGCTTAGGGGCACAAGGTATCAATCAATTGATGGGTATATGCAAGATCGCTTGATCAGCCACAGTTGGGTTACCAGTCGCGTACTAGCTCCTCAACAGGATTTGCGCGAAGGTAAACTGAAACTAGTTGTGTTGGCCGGTAAAATTCATCAAATTACCAAAACTCCAGAATCAAATCATTACGCTACGTTATATACAGCAATTCCTGCCCATAACGGAGATTTATTTGATCTGCGCGATATTGAGCAGGGATTGGAAAACCTTCAACGCCTCCCTACAGTGCAGGCTAAAATGGAATTGGTTCCCGCCGCAAAGCCGGGAGAAAGTGATGTTGTGATTCACCGCCAGCAATCTCGTTACTGGCGGGTAGGTGCTTGGATAGATGATAGCGGCAATAAAAGTACCGGGCGTTATCAGGGGGGAGTGATGTTAGCCCTGGATAATCCAGCATCATTAAGTGATCTGTTTTACGTGACAGCGAGTCGTGACCTCGGTTTTGCCGGGAAAAAAAGCACAAAAAATTACAGTGCTCACTATTCTGTACCCTTTGGTTATTGGCAGTTTAGAGTTACCGGTAGCCATTATACCTATGCACAAACCGTACCATTATATGGTACCGGGGATGAATTATATCGTGGTGAAGGAAATAGCTTTACTACCTAGCTAAGTCGCATACTGCATCGGAATGCCTCATCCAAAACTACTGCTATCTATGAAATCAGGCTGCGCCAAAGTAAAAATTTTATTGGTAACGCCAAAGTAGATAGCCAAGAACGCAATACGACTGATTGGAAGCTAGAGCTGGATCATCGCCATTATTTTGGAACAACAACATTAGATGTTGGTGTCAGCTATCAGCGTGGTACTCGTTGGTTCGGGGCTCAACCGGCGTTTGAAGAGTGGCGGTCAGGTAACGATCATGCAACAGCACTTTCCAAAATTCTCCAATGGTCAGCAGATCTTGAAGTACCGTTCAGTATCAGAAACCAGTCATTCCGTTATCAGGCGAAATATTTGCGTCAGATGAGTAATACACAACTGACACCACAGGATCAATTCACTATAGGCAACCACTGGACTGTCCGGGGCTTTGACGGTGAGCGCTCTTTAAGTGCTGATCGGGGCTGGTTTATCCAGAACACTTTAGCCTGGAAGACACCATTACCTTCACAGGAGTTCTATCTTGGAGCGGACTATGGTGAGGTTGGCGGTCGTGGTATGGATGGTAATCCATTAATTGGCCGCCATCTGGCTGGCGGTGTAGCAGGTATACGCTGCAATCTGAATTTCGCCAATATTAGCTATGACTTTGCCGTCAGTACCCCATTCTCCAAACCGGATGGATTTAAGACCGACCGTACTAATGTGAACTTTAGCGTGAACTGGAACTACTGATTTAGGTTGTCTGATTATGAACAAACATTTATATCGTATTATTTTTAACAAAGCTCGCCAAATGCTGATGGTAGTGGCAGAGATTGCTCAAAGTGGGCAAGGAAGCACTACTCGTCGAACACAAAAAACGAAAACAGTAAGTTCGCGTTTATTCAGTCTTTCTGCTCTATCATTTTCGCTTTATTTGGCTTCTGGACTAGTTACAGTTTCCGCACAGACAAACTCTAACATTGTGGCTGACCGTAATGCACCGGGTAATCAGCAACCAACCGTGCTGGTAACAGCCAACGGTTTGCCGCAAATCAATATTCAGACACCAAATTCCCAGGGGATTTCACGCAACCAATACAGTCAGTTTGATGTGGGGACGCGGGGTGCAATCCTCAATAATAGTTACAAAAATACCCAGACTAATCTGGCGGGAATGGTAACGGCAAACCCATGGCTAGCAAAAGGTCAGGCCAAAATTATCCTCAATGAGGTAAACAGCGGTAATACCAGCCGATTGAATGGATTTTTGGAAGTTGCCGGAGGTCGAGCACATGTCGTGATCGCTAACCCAGCAGGAATAACTTGTAGCGGGTGTGGCTTTATTAATTCTTATAAAGCGACTCTGGTGGCGGGAAAGGCTATTACGGAAAAAGGTCAATTGAAAGGCTTCAATGTTGATCGAGGGCAACTGACGGTAGAAGGCAATGGTATGAATGCACAAAATACCGCTTATACCGAATTGATTGCTGATGCTGTTAACGTCAATGCCAAACTATATGCTAATGATCTAAGCATAGTGACAGGGCAGAATAAAGTCAGCAGTGATATACAGGCGATAACAACTAAGTCTGATGATAATACGAATAAACCACAGTTTGCTCTAGATGTTGCTGCCGTAGGTGGTATGTATGCTAATGCAATTACTCTGCGTGGTACGGAAAAAGGTGTAGGGGTTCGTAATGCAGGCACAATTGGTGCATTAGCAGGTAATGTAACGATCAGTGCGGACGGTAAAATTGAAAACAGCGGGATGTTGTATAGCCAAAACGCATTACAACTCTCTAACCATGAAGATGTCAATAATTCAGGAAAAGTATTGGCAAAAGCAGATATGGAGCTGAATACCGGGCAGGTTCTGCATAATAGTGGAACAATAGCAGCCTCCGGAAATACCACACTGAATGCAGATAGTATCAAAGGTGCTACCCAAGGAGCACTAGCAGCTGGTATTGATGATGATGGAAAAGCCACCGGTACCGGCAATCTGGCGCTGAATGGTCGTCAAGAAGTGATATCTAATGGTAAAAATCTGGCGGGCGGAAATCTACAGGTAACCAGTAGTAGAGTTGATTTACAACATAGCAAAACTTATGCCAGCAATATTACACTGACAGCCACGCAAACTGATATAGATACCTCTAATGGGACATTGGTTGCCAAACATGAATTGAACTTGGATGCTCCCACACAATGGAAGAATAACAGTGGAAAATTGTCTGGGGAAACACTGAACCTGAAAACACCTGTTTTGGAAAATAAGAAAGGAACTATCCAGCAAACAGGAAGTACCCCCCTGCAATTAACGCAAAACTCCTTGGATAATACTGAAGGCAAGTTGCTGAGTGCTAGTGACTTGAATATGGATGTCGGGGTACTGAATAATCAACAAGGTAAGATTGCTGCTAATTCACAAGCAACATTAGTAACGGGCAATATCAATAATAAAGAAGGCCGTATTATTGCGAATAGTGGACTGACAGTAAACAGTCAAACTCTTAATAATACAGCCGGTGAATTGTTATCTGCAGCAAATGTATCAATAGATACGCATGGCCAAGAACTAACAAATAACTCCATTGAAATTGTTGAGGAAGATGAAGGGAAATCTGAAACTTCGTTTAAATCTGGACAAATTGTTAGTGGCCAAACATTGAACTTGCGCACAGGTGATTTGAAGAATGAAAAAGGTCAAATTGTTGCCAAAGATGGGATAACAATCACTAGTTCGTCTCTGGAGCACACCAAGGATAAATCACAGTTTGCGGTAGTGCGTAATGCTGGTGAAATAGGCGCACAAGCAGGTGATGTCACACTTAATGTGGACGGTACTATTGAAAATAGTGGAGTGATTTCAGCTACCGGGCATACTACGCTTAATGCCGATAGTATCAATAGCACAACTCAAAGTACACTTGCAGCAGGTATTGATGATAATGGAAAAGCCACAGGAACCGGTAACCTGGTACTGAATGGTCACCATGAAGTAGTCGCTAATGGCAAAAATCTGGCGGGCGGAAATCTACAGGTAACTGGTAGCAGCGTCGATTTACAACACAGTAAAACTTATGCCAGTAATATTACACTGACGGCTATACAAGCCGGTGTAGATACCTCTCACGGAACATTGGCAGCCAAAGATGAACTAAATCTGGATACCTCTACACAGTGGAAGAATAACAGCGGCAAATTATCTGCAGAAACACTGAACCTGAAAGCACCTGTTCTGGAAAATCAGGAAGGAATTATCCAGCAAACAGGGAACACTCCCCTACAACTGACGCATGATATTCTGGATAACACTGGAGGTACGTTGCTGAGTAGTGGTGATCTGAATATAAACGCAGGGTCACTGAATAACCAGAAAGGTAAGATCGCCACCAGAACCAAAACTACTCTGGTAACCGGTAATATCAACAATACGGAAGGTCAAATTGCCGGTAATGAAGGACTAAACATTACCAGCCAAATGTTGAACAACACGTCTGGTAAATTGCAATCTGTGGCTGAGTTGTCAGTGAATACTCAGGATCATGCGCTGATGAACCAGCAAGGCGTGATTGCTTCAAATAGCAAAACTACATTGAAAACTGGTGCTATCAACAATAGGCAAGGCCAAATTGCTGGCGATAAAGGGTTGTCTATTACCAGTCAATCGTTGGATAGCACTGAAGGTAAATTGCAGTCTGTGGCTGAATTGATGGTGGATACTCAGGGTCAGGAGTTGATTAACCAGCAAGGTGTCATTGCATCCAATAGTAAAACGACGCTGAAAACAGGTGATATTAATAATAAGAAAGGCCGAATCATCGGTGATGATGGGTTGTCTATTACCAGCCAAGCACTAGATAACACCGCAGGTGATTTGCTGTCTGAGGCCGATTTAAGTGTCGATACGCAGGGAAAACAGCTTATTAATGCTGAGAAAGGTGTGATTGCATCCGACGCTAAAACCATGCTTACAACCGGTGCTATCAATAATACTGAAGGCCAACTCGCTGGTAATGCAGGATTAACAATTAACAGCCAGGCAATAGACAACACTCTAGGTAAATTGCAGTCTTCAGCAGAATTGACAATTAATACCCAAGGTCAAAAACTCATTAGCCAACAAGGTGTGATTGCCTCTAATAGCAAAGTTACTTTGACGACTGGTGATATCGACAATACGCAAGGCCAAATTGCTGGTGATAAAGGGGTGACGATTACTAGCCAATTTCTGAATAACACTAAAGGAAAATTACAGTCAGCAGCCGAATTAACCGTAGATACGCAAGCTCAAGCGCTAGCTAACCAACAAGGTGTAATTGCATCTAATAACAAAGTTACTTTGACGACTGGTGATATCGACAATACGCAAGGTCAAGTTGTTGGTGATAAAGGATTGGAGATTACGAGCCAGGCACTAAAGACCACTGAAGGAAAATTACTCTCTGCTGTTGATTTGACCGTAGATACAAAAGGACAGAAGCTCACCAACAAAAAAGGCGTAATTGCCTCCAATGGCAAAACGACACTAAAAACCGGTGAGATCAATAATACAGAAGGTCAAATCTCTGGTGATAAAGGACTAAATATTACCAGTCAGGAGTTGAATTCCGCCGAAGGAAAATTACTGTCTACTACTGATCTAACCATAGACACGAAAGGACAGAAACTCACCAATCAGCATGGTATGATTGTTTCCGACAACAAAATGATATTGACAACCGGCGATATCAATAACATCAATGGTGAAATTTCCAGTAATGCGGAACTAACAATTACCAGTCAAGCAATTGATAACACGTCTGGACAATTGCTGGCTGCGGCGGATCTGTCTATAGATACACAAGAGCAACAGCTTATTAATGCTCAGAAGGGGCTGATTGCTTCCGATACTAAAACCACACTAAAAACGGGTGATATTAACAACATAAATGGTCATATTGCTGGAAATACAGGGCTGACCATTACCAGTCAGGCAGTAGATAGCACTGCTGGGAAATTACTGACTACCGCTAATTTGATCGTAGATACACAAGGGCAACAGCTTATCAATGCCCAAAAAGGCTTGATTGCAGCTGATGCCAAAACCACGCTGATAACCGGTACTATCAACAATACAGAAGGTCAAATCGCGGGTAATGAAGGAGTAACAATTACTAGTCAGTCTTTGGATAACACTGAAGGTAAATTGCAGTCAGCAGCAGAATTGACTGTGAATACGCAAGATCAAACGCTGATTAACCAGAAAGGCGTGATTGCCTCCAATCGTAAAACAAAACTGAAAACCGGTAATATCAATAATACTCAGGGTGAAATCTTAGGTGATACAGGGCTGGAAATTACCAGTCAGGAACTAAACACCACTGAAGGGAAATTACTGTCTGCTGCTGATCTGATCGTAGATACAAAAGGGCATAAACTCACTAACCAACAAGGTGTGATTGCCTCTAACCGCAAAACTACACTGACAACCGGTGATATCAACAATATAGATGGTCGTATTTCCGGTAATACAGAACTGGAAATTACCAGCCAGGCAGTAGATAACACCGCAGGCAAATTACAGTCTACGGCGGAATTAACTGTAGATACACAGGATCAAGAGCTAATTAATCAGAGGGGCGTAATTACCTCTAACAGTAGAACAACACTGAAAACGGGTAATATCAATAATACCCAAGGTGAAATTTCCGGTGATACAGGGCTGACAATTACCAGTCAGGCGCTAAATTCTACCGAAGGAAAATTACTGTCTGCTGCTGATCTGACCATAGACACGAAAGGAGAAAAACTCACAAACCAGCAAGGTGTGATTGCCTCCAACAGCAAAACTACACTGACAACCGGTGATATCAGTAATATCAATGGTCAAATTTCTGGTAATGAAGGGTTAACAATTACCAGTCAGGCAATGGATAACACGACTGGGAAATTATTGTCTGCTGCTGATCTGACGGTAGATACGCAGGGAAAACAGCTTACTAATGACAAGCAAGGTTTGATTGCAGCTGATGCCAAAACCACGCTGATAACGGGAGCTCTCAATAATATCGAAGGCCAAATAGCTGGTAATAAAGGTTTGAAAATTACCAGTCAGGCGGTAGATAACACCTCAGGTAAATTACAATCAGCTGCTGAATTAACGGTAGATACACAGGATCAAGTGCTGGTTAATCAGCAAGGCCTGATGGCCTCTAATAGTAAAACGACACTGAAAACTGGTGAAATCAATAATACCCAAGGTGAAATTTCCGGTGATCAAGGGTTAGATATTAACAGTCAGGCACTAAATTCTACCGAAGGAAAATTATTGTCTGCCTCTGATCTGACTGTAAATACGAAAGGGCAAAAACTCACCAATCAACAAGGTATGATTGCCTCCAATAGTAAAACCTCACTGACAACCGGTGATATCAACAATATCAATGGTCAAATTTCTGGTAATGAAGGGCTGACAATTACCAGTCAGACAGTGGATAACACGACTGGGAAATTATTATCTGCTGCTGATCTGACGGTAGATACGCAGGGAAAACAGCTTACTAATGCTCAGAAAGGTCTGATTGCAGCTGATGCTAAAACTAAGCTGATAACAGGTATTATCAATAATACTGAAAGCCAAATTGGTGGCAATAAAGGACTGGAAATTACCAGTCAGGCCTTAGACAACACCGCAGGTAAATTACAGTCTACTGCAGACTTAACAGTTAATACTCAGGATCAATTGCTTACCAATAAGCATGGGGTCATTGCGTCTAATGCCAAGACCATGTTGACTGCTGGTGAAGTCAATAATACCCAAGGTGAAATTTCTGGTGATAAAGGGCTGGAGATTAACAGTAAAGGACTGGATAACTCCGCCGGAAAAATGCTGTCTACTGCTGAACTAACTATCGATACTAAGGGAGAAAAACTCACCAATCAACAGGGTGTGATTGCCTCTAATAAAACCACACTGGCAACCGGTAATATTAACAATATTGACGGACAAATTTCAGGTAATGAGGGGCTGACAATCACCAGTCAGGCTCTGGATAACACCGCAGGAAAATTGTTATCAGCTGCTGATTTAAATGTTGATACGCAAGGGCAACAGCTTATCAATGCCCAGAAAGGTTTGATTGCAGCAGATGCTAAGACCACGCTGACAACGGGAGCTCTTGATAATACTGAAGGCCAAATCGCTGGTAATCAAGAACTGAAAATTACCAGTCAGGCATTAAATAACACCAAAGGAAAATTACAATCTGCTGCTGACCTGATCGTAGATACGCAAGACCAGACACTGATTAACCAGCAAGGTGTGATTGTTTCCAATGGCAAAGCCACACTAAAAACAGGTGATATCAACACTAAGAAAGGCCAAATTGCAGGCAATGAAGGACTGGCAATTACCAGTCGGTCACTGGATAACTCCGAAGGTAAATTACAGTCTGCTGTTGATTTGACTGTGGATACACAGGACAAGGCACTGATTAACCAGCAGGGAATGATTGCTTCCAATGCTAAAACCGTACTAACAACTGGTGAACTCAATAATATCCAAGGTGAAATTTCAGGTGATAAAGGGCTGACGATTACCAGTCAGGTACTGAATACTACCGAAGGAAAATTACTGTCTGCGACTGATCTGTCTGTAGATACAAAAGGGCAAAAACTCACCAATCAAAAAGGTGTGATTGCTTCTAATAGCAAAACTACACTGACAACCGGAGATATCAATAATATCAACGGTCAAATTTCCAGTAATGAGATACTGACAATCACTAGCAAAACGCTGGATAACAGCGCTGGGAAATTACTGTCTGCTGCTGATTTAATTGTCGATACGCAAGGAAAAGAGCTAACTAATGCTCAAAAAGGTTTAATTTCATCCGATGCCAAAACCACACTGACAACGGGAGCTATCAACAATACTGAAGGCCAAATCATTGGCAGTAAAGGACTGGACATTACCAGTCAGGCATTGGATACATCTAGTGGGAAATTACTGTCTGCAGCCGATCTGAGCGTAGATACGAAAGGAGAGAAACTCACCAATCAACAAGGTGTGATTATTTCCGATACTAAAGCCACATTGAAAGCCGGTGATATTAACAATACAAAAGGTCAAATCGCTGGTAATGAAGGTCTGACAATAACCAGTCAGGCGTTGAATAACACCGAAGGTCAATTACAATCTGCAGCAGCATTAACGGTGAATACGCAGGATCATACGCTGGTTAACCAACACGGAGTTATCGCATCTAATGCCAAGACCACATTGATCACTGGTGAACTCAATAATACCCAAGGTGAAATTTCAGGTGATAAAGGGCTGGAGATTAGCAGTCAGGCACTGAATACCACCGAAGGAAAATTACTGTCTGCCAATAATCTAACCGTAGATACAAAAGGGCAAAAACTTACCAACCAGCAAGGCGTGATTGCGTCTAATAGCAAAACTACCCTGACAACCGGTGATATCAACAATATCGACGGTCAAATCTCCGGTAATGAGGGGCTGACGATTACCAGCCAGTCAGTGGATAACAGCACTGGGAAATTATTGTCTGCTGCTGACCTGACTATAGATACGCAAGGGCAACAACTTACCAATGTTCAACACAGTCTGGTTGCATCAGATACCAAAACCATATTAACAACAGGGATTATAAATAATACTGACGGAAAAATTTCTGGCAATAAAGGGCTGACGATTAACAGTCAGGCGTTGGATACTACTGCCGGAAAATTACTGTCTGCTGCTGATTTGACTGTGGATACACATGAACAAAAACTCACCAACCAACAAGGTGTGATTGTTTCCAATGGTAAAGCAACACTGAAAACCGGTGAGACCAGCAATATAAAAGGTCAAATTGCGGGTAACGAAGGACTGGATATTACCAGTCAGGCACTGGATAACACCGAAGGGAAATTGCAGTCTGCAGCCGAGTTGGCAGTAAATACGCAGGGCGATACGCTGATTAACCAGCAAGGGGCCATAGCATCTAATGCCAAAACCACATTGGTAACTGGCAATATCAACAATATTCAGGGTGAAATTTCCGGCGATAAAGGGTTAACAATTACTAGCCAGGCACTGGATAACACCACAGGGAAATTACAATCTACTGCCGATCTGACTGTCGATACGCAAGGACAACAGCTTATCAATGCTCAGAAAGGCTTGATTGCATCAGATGCTAAAACCACGCTAACAACAGGTATTATCAATAATACTGAAGGTGAAATCGTAGGCAATGAAGGGCTGGGAATTACCAGTCAGTCTCTGGATAACACTAAAGGGAAATTACAATCTACTGCCGATCTGACTGTCGATACGCAGGATCAAAAACTCATTAACCAACAAGGTATGATTGCTTCTAACACGAAGGCCATACTGAAAGCTGGTGATATCAGTAACACGAAAGGTCAAATTGCAGGCAACGAAGGGCTGGAAATTACCAGTCAGGCATTGGATAACTCTGAAGGGAAAATCCAATCTGCGGCTGATCTGACCGTGAATACGCAGGATAAGGCGTTGATTAACCTGCAGGGAATGATTGCATCTAATGCAAAAACCATACTAACGACGGGTGAACTCAATAATATCCAAGGTGAAATCTCAGGCGATAAAGGGCTGGCAATTATTGGTCAGGCACTGAATACCACTAAAGGGAAATTACTGTCTACTGCCGATCTGACCATAGATACAAAAGGACAAAAACTCACTAATCAACAAGGTGTAATTGGCTCCAATAGCAAAATCACACTAACAACTGGTGATATCAGTAATATAAATGGTCAAATTTCCAGCAATGATAGTCTGGCAATCACCAGTCAGGAACTGGATAACACCACCGGAAAATTGCAGTCTGCTACCGATTTAACTGTAGATACGCAAGGGAAACAGCTTATCAATGCTCAGAAAGGTCTGATTTCAGCTGACACCAAAACGACACTGACGACGGGAGCGCTAAACAATACTGAAGGCCAAATCATCGGCAATAAAGGATTGGTGATTAACAGTCAGGCTTTGGATACTACCGCAGGAAAATTGCTATCTTCTGCCGATCTGACTGTGGATACGCATAAACAAAAACTCACCAACCAGCAAGGTGTGATTGCCTCCAATGGTAAAACGACACTGACAACCGGTGATATCAGTAATACGAAAGGTCAAATTGCGGGTAATGGAGGACTGGTAATTACTAGTCAGACTTTGGATAACACAGAAGGCAAATTGCAGTCTGTGGCCGACTTGACGGTAAATACACAAGGTCATGTACTGATTAGTCAACAAGGAGTCATCGCATCTAATGCTAAGACCACATTAACGGCTGAAAAAATCAACAATATCCAGGGTGAAATTTCTGGTGATAAAGGATTGGCAGTTACCAGTCAAGCGCTGAATAGTACCTCAGGTAAGTTATTATCTGCCGCCGATCTGTCCATAGATACGAATGGACAAACACTCACTAACCAGCAAGGTGTGATTGCTTCCAATAGCAAAGTTGCGCTATCAACTGGTGAGATTAGCAATACAAAAGGTCAAATCGCGAGCAACAAAGGACTGGTAATTACCAGTCAGGGGCTGGATAACACCGAAGGTAAATTACTGTCTACGGAAGACCTAACTGTCGATACGCAGGGGCAAAAACTAACTAATCAGCAAGGTGTCATTTCTGCTGATGCTCTGACCGTGTTAACAACAGGAGATATCAATAACACGAAAGGCCAAATTGCTGGTGATAATGGACTAGCAATTACCAGCCAGACACTGAATAACACGGAAGGTAAGTTACTGTCTGCCGGCGATTTGACTGTCAGTACGGAAAATCAGTCGCTGATTAATGAGCAGGGTGTGATTGCTTCTAATAGTAAAACGACATTAAAAACGGGCGATATTAATAATAGAAAAGGTCAAATTGCTGGTGATAAAGGGCTGGAAATTAGCAGCCAGATGCTGGATACCTCCGAAGGTAAGTTATTGTCTGTCGCTGATCTCACTGTAGATACGCATGATAAGACACTGATTAACCAACAAGGCGAAATTACTGCGAATGCTAAAACAACACTGAAAACTGGTGATATCAACAATACAAAAGGGCAAATAGCGGGTAACGAAGGGTTGAAAATTACCAGCCAAGCTGTGAATAACACGGAAGGGCAGTTACTTTCAGCGATGGATATCAGCGTTGACACACAAGGCAAAGAATTCACGAATACCCAAGGCAAATTAGCAGCAGAGGGTGCTGCCACATTACGCAGTGGTGACTTGGATAACCAACAAGGAACCATCATTGTAAACGCCCAAGCTAAATTGGAAACCGGTAACCTTGATAATACAAAAGGCCAGATAGCAGGTAACAATGGTGTTAATCTGCACAGTAAAGTCCTGAACAATACTGAGGGTAAGATACAATCCGCAGCGGATCTCACTGTAGATACACAAGGGCAGCTACTCACCAATAAACAGGGTTCGTTAGCTGCCGATGGTTTGACTGCTTTACATACAGGTACAGTAGATAACCAACATGGGAATATTCAGGGTGGAACCGGACTGGTTATTGATACAGGTGATCAATCACTCATCAACCAGCAAGGAACGCTCCTCTCGCTGGGTACAACCAATATCAAAACTCACTTACTGGATAACCAGCAAGGTCAACTGCAATCGGTAGGTGATATGTCATTGGTTGTGGCAGAGCAAATCAGCAATAACGATGGTCTTATCCGTGGTGGAAAAGCATCGTCTATTAATGCAAAAACCATGTTCAATGGTTCAACTCTGGGCACAAAAGATAAAGGCATCGAAGCGAATAGCTTGAATTTAACAGTAGAGGAACTCGATAACACAGCAGGTGCAATTCGTACAACCTCTGAGCAGAAACTACATGTTCGGAATTTAGTCGATAATAACCAAGGGCTGATTAGCAGTACCGACCGCCTGACAATCACAGATGAAAATGGAAAATCACTCAAAATTAATAATCTTGATGGAACCTTGATTGCAGGCAAACAGGAGCAGATCAAAGCGAACAGTTTGAGTGGAGATGGGAAAATTTTGTCGCAAGGTGATCTGTCCATCAGTTTAAGCAAGTCGTTCACTAACAACAATATTATTGCTGCTGATGGTGATCTGAACTTAGATTCAGGCATGGAAATCACAAACAATAAGCAGATTCTCTCTGGTCATACGCTGAAGATAGAAGCTCCACAAATCATCAATACTGAAACGGCAGAAATTAGCGCAGTTAATACCCATGTCAAAGCCGATAACATGCTGAATAAGGGACTAATAGATGGCGAGTTGACTCATGTCGATAGCTCGGTAATGACCAACTCAGGTACAGGGCGGATTTATGGCGATCATGTAGCAATAAAAGCTGAAACGCTGAAAAACCTGAAAGAGAAAGATAAAAGCGCTGTTATTGCTGCCCGTGATCGGGCAGATATCGGTGTTGATGATCTGTTGTTAAACCAAGATCATGCATTGATTTACAGTGCGGGTGATTTGAAAATCGGTAGCCGTTTGGATGAAAACTATCAGGCTACAGGGCAAGCGGGAAGGATAAATAACTACAGCGCGTCTATTGAAGCGGGCGATAACGCGTTTATCAGAGCCGCTCTGCTGGAAAATAAAGATATTCATCTAAAATTATCTGATAAGCCTGTAGAAGTTGAACGTGAGCATCGCCATCAATTTAAGGGAAGTGGTGCTAGTACAACTTATAATGCTACTGATAAAGGTGTTCGTTACGAGTATGGACGTGAACATAAGCTATGGACACCTGATGATTTTTACAAAAACTTCGCTGAATTCAAATATGACCATATAACGTCTGAAACTCAGGTAGTGAATAAAGAGTCCGCTACCATTATGTCAGGTAAGAATCTGACTTTAATGGGTTATCAATATACCAATGAAAACAGCCGCATAGTAGCGGGTGGTGATTTACAGTCAACTGTAAGCAAGTTGGACAATCTGGAAGCGACTGGACAACGTATCACTACGGATGTAGGCGATAGTTGGTGGCATCAAGAACCTAAAAAAAGACGGATGGGTAAAAAGAAATCGAGCAGCGTTAGCCATAGCAACTACGCCCCGACTCCAGAAGTTACCACATTACCTTTACATCTGATGGAATATCAGGCTAACACTAATAGTACCGGCGTTGGTAGTTCACCAGATGCGCGCCAATCTTTGTCATTAACCGATAAGCCAATAGAAGCAGGTCATATTGTTACACAAGGTGGAAACTTAAACGTAGATATGTCAAATCCGTCAGTCTTGATCAAAGCAACGGATGCGACAAATGCGTTAGAAACAGTCAAAGTAGCGAACGCAACAAATTCGTTAGAACCGATTAAAGTAGCGAATGCAACAAACTCGTTAGAATCTATTAAGATAGCGGACGCGACAAATTCGTTAGAACTCGTCAAAGTAGCGGGAATAACAAACTCGTTAGATCCTGTCAAAATGGTTGATGCAACAAATACATTGGATCCTGCTAACGTGGTTGATGCAACCAATACGCTAGATCCTGTCAAAGTGGCGAGTTCGGCAAATGTATTAGAATCCGTGAAAGTGACGGATGCAACCAATACGTTAGAGCCAGTAAAAGTCACCGATAAGACAAATTCGTTAAAACCAACCAAAGTGTCGGATACAGCGAATACGTTAGATTCTGTCAAATTGATGGATGCCACAAATACGTTAGAAACCATCAAAGTCGCTAATACAACAAATGCGTTAGAATCCGTGAAAGTGGCTGATGCGACAAATACATTATATTCTGTGAAAGTTGCTGATGCAAAGAATGCATTAGAAACGGTGAAAGTGGCAGATGTAACAAACGTATTAGAGCCAGTAAAAGTAGGGAATTCATTAAATCAGTTAGATCTGATAAAACCTACTGATTTGCCAAGCCTAGTAGATCTGGATAATCCAAATAAAATACAGACGATACCTGTTCAGAATGTACTGCCTGGGCAAGAATCAGAGATTCGCCGTATTCAGGTGGATACTCATTTACCGGATAACAGTTTATTTACTCTAAATCTCGATAATGCCAATAAGCCCTTGATCGAAACTGATCGTCGTTTTACCGACAATAAAACTTGGTTAAGTACGGATTATATGCAGCAACAATGGAGCAACAACCCTGATAACATGCATAAGCGTTTGGGGGATGGCTTCTATGAGCAGCGGTTAATACGTGATCAGATAGTCCAGTTGACAGGGCATCGCTATCTTGACAATTACAACAGTGACGAAGAGCAATTTAAGGCGCTGATGAATTCCGGTGTCGCTTTTGGTAAACGCTATGGATTAACACCGGGTGTTGCTCTGACATCTTCGCAAATGACATTGTTAACAGACGATATGGTCTGGTTGGAAAACCGTCAAGTCACTCTGCCGAATGGTTCAGTTCAAACTGTTGTAGTACCGCAGGTCTATGCGCGGGTGAAACAGGGTGAACTAACGGGTGATGGAGCATTGCTAACAGGGCAACGAGTACTGGCAAATGCCTTGCAGGATGTTACTAATAGTGGACAAATTTCAGGTAGAGAAGTGACTCAGCTCACTGCTGAAAATGTGCAAAACCGGGGAGAAATAAGAGGTAATCGGATAGAAGTACAAGCTCGCACCGATATCAATAATCAGGGCGGGAAAATCCGAGGAAATGACAGTGTGAAACTACTGGCGGGTAATAACCTGACCAGTGTAACAACTGTAGGCAGTCAAGGTACTGACCAGTGGATTGACCGTACTGCAGGCATTTATGTTACCAATGATCAAGGTGAATTGACTCTACGTGCAAACAATAACCTGACTCTGACTGCCAGTGAGATTGTTAATAAGGGTAAAAACGGAGAAACAACTCTGAGCGCGGGTAATGATCTGAGTATCAATACTGTTACCACAGAAATAACCCGCAATCATGACTGGGACAGCAAAAATTATCTGCATCAGCATGAAAAAACTGATGTTGGTAGCACATTGCACAGTGAAGGTTCTATGCAGTTATTAGCTGGCAATGACCTGAAAGTGAAAGCTTCTGACGTTGTTACAGGTGGTGATTTGCATGTTCAGGCTGGGCGGAACGTGACATTGGAGTCCGGTGAAACTCAACGTTCGATGACTGAACATCATTACCGTAAAGATAAAAGTTTCCTCTCATCCGAATCAACGAAAACCCATGATGAAATTCATCAGAATCAAGCTCTGAGTACAACACTGAGTGGAAATAAAGTCACAGTGAAAGCTGGGCAGGATTTGCGGGTTGAAGGTAGCAATATCGCGGGTACAGAAGATGTTGCACTGGCTGCTGGCCGAAATGTTCAGGTAACAGCAGCAGCAGAATCGCTCACAGAACAGCATATGAAGCAAGAGAAAAAATCTGGCCTGATGAAAGCGGGTGGATTTGGCTTTACTCTGGGTAAAAATAGTCAGAAAAGCACCTCTGACAGTGATGGAGCGAGCGAGAAAGGCAGCGTCATTGGTAGTAGCCAAGGTAATCTTACTGTTGCTGCAGGGCAAGAAGTTAAAGTACATGGCAGTGAATTGATTGCCGGAAAAGATCTGACAGTAAGTGGCAGTAATGTACAGATTGAAGCTGGACGTAACAAACTAACTCATGATGAAACTTTTGAACAGAAGAGCAAAGGACTAACACTGTCTATTGGGAGTTCAGGAGGCAGTCTGACTACGGCTGTCAAAGCTATTGCGGAACAGGATAAACAAAGGGATAACGACCGGGTATCTGCACTCTATGATGTTAAGTCAGCGCTGAGTGTGACTCAGGCTGCGCATGACAAACTAGAAGAAAATCTTCTTGAAGGTAAAGACCCGATATTACCATCTGTTACTTTCCAAGCCACTATTGGCAAACAAAAGAACTCATCCCGTACTCATAAAGAGTCGGATACGACTGTAGGTTCTGCTCTTACTGCCGGAGATAACTTATCTATTACTGCTACAGGTCAGGGAGAAAACCTTGAAGCAGGAAATCTGGATATTATCGGCAGTCAGCTTAAAGCGGGTGGCAATACGACCTTGCAGGCAGAGAAAGACATTTCTCTGGCTGGGGCAGAGAATACCTACAAAACGGATAAAGAAAAGAGCAGCAGTGGCAAGCAATTCGGTGCCAGTGTCAACTTTGGTTTGAGCGGTACCTCTATGGTAAATGCTAATTATAAGGCTAACCGTAGTAAAGGTTCTGAGAAAGATAACGGGACGACGTGGACTGAAACATCCGTAGAGAGTGGTAAAACCATCACACTGAACAGTGGGCGGGATACAACTCTGGCAGGTACACATGTCAGCGGAGAAACAGTCAAAGTTGAGACTGGGCGTGATTTCCTTCTGACCCATCAGCAAAATAGTGATTCTCATGAATCTAAGCTGACGGAAAGTTCTCTTAATACGAATAAGTCTGTAAAAAACAAGGAGAAAACTTACGATCAGGCAAATCAACAATCTGCTAAATCCAGTACACTCAGTGGTGATCAAATAACTGTACAAGCTGGCCGGGATATTGGAGTACAAGGCAGTAATATTGCAGGTACTTATGATGTCGAACTGGCAGCGAAGCGTGATGTCACTATAACCACTGCTGAAGAGTCTCAATCTTCTGTTCATTTGAATGAAGAGAAGAAAACGGGCCGGGTAAAATCCAAAGGCGTTAGTGTGATGTTTGGTCAGAGCAAGGATAAGGCTACTGCCGATAGTGATGGGAGCAACGAAAAAGGCAGTGTGATAGGTAGCAGTGAGGGTAACCTGAGTATCACTGCGGGCCGAGACCTTTCAGTGCATGGAAGTGAGCTGATTGCCGGCAAAGATATGTCTCTGAAAGGACAGGAAGTCAGTATTACGGCAAGCAAAAGCCAGCTTAATCAATCACAATCCGTAGAACAGAAGAAAACGGGACTTAAGGTATCGTTGGCGGGTACTGTAGGCAGCGCGATTAACACTGCGGTAGAAACAGCTCAGGAGTTTAATGAGGATAAAGAGCAGGATAGCCGCCTTGCAGCACTGAAAGGTACTAAAGTTGCATTAAGTGGTATACAGGCTATGCAGGCAGCACGACTGGCTGAAGCGCAGGGCAATGATCCATCGCAAGACAGTGCTTTTGGTATCAAAGTTTCCCTGGAAACGCAATCTTCTAAATCCGAGCAAAAACTGCAGCAAAATTTTGCGCAGGGTAGCAATTTGACAACAGGAAACAATCTTTCCATCACGGCGACAGGCTCAGGCGAGAAAGGGCTTGATGGCGATATTACTGTGCAGGGAGGGAAGCTACAGGCAGGTCAAGATATCAATCTGTCCGCTAACCGGGATGTCAATTTGGTCTCTGCTGAAAACAGCCAGTTGCAGGATAGCAAGAATAAAAGTAGTGGTGGTAGCATCGGCGTTGGTATTGTTGCCGGTGGTTCTACGGGGATCCAATTCTCAGCTAACGTGAACAAAGGTCGGGGTTTTGAGAAAGGAACAGGCACGAATTACATCGAAACTACCGTCAATGCTGGTAACACCGTTAATCTTCACAGTGATCGGGATGCAAATCTGACTGGAGCACAGATAACAGGTGAAACGGTTAAAGCAGATGTTGGCCGCAATCTGACGATGCAAAGCCAGCAGGACAGCGATCGTTATGATGCGAAGCAAGTTAATGCAAGTGCATCGGGTAGTTTTACTTATGGCACAATGAGTGGCTCAGGTAGTGTCAATGTCAGCCGTGAGAAAATGCACAGCAATTATGACTCGGTGCAAGAACAAACGGGGATCTTTGCAGGCAAAGGCGGTTTTGATGTCAACGTAGGTGAACATACCCAGTTGGATGGTGCCGTAATTGGCAGTACTGCCACGGCAGATAAAAACCGACTGGAAACCGGTACCCTTGGTTTTAGTAATATTGAAAACAAAGCGGATTATAAAGTTGAACACCAAAGCGCAGGTTTTAGCGTGAGTGGTAACTTTGCCAATAATGCGAAATCCCCGGTAGCAGCACCAAGTGGCAGCCCTGTTGGCGGTACTAATTCAGGAGGCCTGAAAAATGTAGCAATGGGAATGCCGGTTGGCGGAGTGAGTGAGGGACATGCCAATTCCACAACACAGGCTGCAGTTAGTGAAGGCACATTAATTGTTCGTGATACTGAAAATCAGCAGCAAAATATTGCTGACTTGAGCCGTGATGTTGAACATGCAAATCAGGCTCTTAGCCCAATCTTTAACAAAGAGAAAGAGCAGAAACGTATCGAACAAAGCCGCTTGATCGGAGAAATCGGTAGTCAAGCGATAGACATTGCTCGCACAGAAGGTAATATTCGTTCTCTTCAGGCAGCTAAAGCTGAAATGGCTAAGAATGGAAAATCTGAGCCAGCTAAAGAGGCTCCAGAAAAAGAACGGCTTGAATATTATGAACAGCTCCGTGAAACTCAGGCCTATAAGGATGAACAGAAAAAATGGGGAACAGGCAGTGATCTGAATAAAGCTATGATGGCTGCGACAGCTGCAATACAGGGCTTAGCAGGTGGCGATATCGCAGCAGCAATTGCAGGCGGTGCATCTCCTTATCTGGCTGAAGTTATTAAGGATAAGACTACAGATCCGAAGACCCGAGAAGTGAATAAAGCCGCGAATGCAATGGCCCATGCTGTTTTGGGTGCTGTCATCGCAAAAGCAAATGGTGGAAACGCCTTAGCGGGCGGTGCAGGTGCAGCGGCTGGAGAACTAATGGCTCCGATTGTTGCTGAACAACTCTATGGTGCTAAAACACCGGAGGATATTGATCGGTTAAGTGAAGAACAACGGCAAACAGTCAGTGCATTATCTACCTTAGCTGGTGGGTTAACTGCTGGGTTGGCAACAGATTCAACCGCTGGTGGTATTTCCGGAGCGCAGACAGCGAAGAATGCGATTGAGAATAATGCGTTGAGTTTGCCAAAAGGCATGGCGGATTACGGTCGGGCACAGAGTTCACTCGCCATGCAAATGCTCAGGGAAGGGGCAACCCCGGATGAATTGTCGGAAGCGTTGGCAAAACAAGCGAGAGGTACGCACCCTGAAGGTCAAGATCCAGCCAGAGGGTTGATTGTGGCGTGGGGGAACTTCTTCGGTGTCCCGTTGGATGTGGTGATGTCCAATGAGAAAATGACGCCGGAGAAAGCCGCTGAAATTGTGGCCAGCGGTATCCCGACCAGTGAAGCGAAGGTGATGCAATATGTGGCGGCTAAAGCATTCTTGGCGCTGGCTAAAAATCCTGTTACGGGTAGCAAAGCAGAAGGTTCATCACCACAATGGAAAGTAGGAGAAGGGAAATTTAGTCCGAAGGATCAGGGTACGGTGACGAATGTTGAGCATCCGGTTGGTAAGTTTGATGGGAAGTCATTGTCGAATGGAAAAACAGAAAATGTTGCGAAGAATAGTGAGTTGTCAACAGGAACTGTTTTCGATTCCATTAAAGGCACCCAGCCAATGTATCCTGGATCCGTAATTCCTAAATCTTTTGAAATGTCATTACCGAACGGGAAGAAAGTATGGGTACATGGAAATGCTACCGAACATATGGTGGAGTACGCAGCATCAAAAGCTGTTACGCATACGCCTGAAGCCGTGAGACTGGCTAGTCAACAAGAACTAAGAAGTTTCCAATCTGCTGTAAATACTGCCACAAAAAATAAAATGCCATATGGTGAGAGAATTACTGTAGATGGCTGGCAACTAGAAATTAAACCACCACGAACAGCAACTGAGTTGCCAACGATCATCCATGCCCGTTATGTAGGAGCACATTAAATGGATATAGAAATTAAAAACCCTATAAACATTACATTAGATGTAATAGAGCTTGATGAGCATGTACCGTCAATGAAATTTAATCTTATAATCCGAGTAGATAAATTTGGATATAGTTTAGACGTGAATATGCAGCTATGGATAGAATGTCAATATTTTGACTCATTTATCGACAACTTACGTAGAAATGATATAGCTCGTCTTAAAGATATGAATGGGGCTTTTGAATTGCTATTAAACCCTGTTCAGGACTTACTTGAATGGTCATGTGCCAAAGAAAATCTAGATGGCTATATCACATCAGCAAAAGGAAGAGAAAAGCTAACCGATGAGTCGAAATGTGCATTGTACGAGGCATTTAATGATTACCCTAAGTGGTGGTAATCAATAAATACTGATCCCAGCCAAGCGCTGGGATCTCCTTTTAGCGGTCAATCATTCTCAACCAGCCGGATAATCAGCTGCCCCCGTTCAACGGTGATGTTCACCGGCTGCCCGGTCGCAAAGCCCGCTTCTTCCAGCCAGTTGCCTTTTAGGTGCAGGCTGGGATGCTGGCTGTAATAACGGGTCATACCGGTGCTGTGGTCTTCGTGGCGGGTGCTGGCATACCCCACCTTATAGCTGCGCCGGGCTTTTGAAATCGCTAAATCTGCATTACAATCGCGGTTAGCCGTGTTACCGAATGGCCGTCTGGTAACACGGTACTCATAAAAATCGTCTTTCCTGTAGCAAATCCTTTCTACGATGTCAGTAACTGCATCATCTTCGAACGTTTAAGCAAACTGTCCATTAACACAATCAGCGCCTGCTGATCTTCATCGGATAATGAATCCATCTGAGTGACAATTGCCTGTAAACGCGGATTATGTATCTGTGGTGGCGTCATGGGTTCGAGTCCGCCCAGTGAATCCAGACTGCTTTGTAATACCTGAGCGATCCTGACGACGGCATCCAGTTGAGGAACGGAAGCACCACGTTCCCAGCGGTTATAAACTCGGCGATCAACATTAAGCAGTTCAGCTAATCTCGCTTGTGTCATCTTCCGGGCTTCTCTGGCTTCCTTTAGCCGTGTAGCAAACAGTTGCATATCTTCCTCACAAATCCAGTGTGGTAACGATATGTGCATTGTAAGCCCTCCTTTAAACTACTTGACTCAATAGCTATATTATAGTGGAGAATAACTTCTTGGCGCCAACCAAGAGTGATGCGCTGGGTAAGGCACTGGATGATCAAAAGGCGGGTAAAAACCTGCTGCAAGCCTCACAAGATATCGTCAGGCTGACCAATGAAGATAAAGCCAGCAATGTGCTCTTGGAGCAATACCGCAATGGTCAGTTAAACGATGGGGAGAAACAGCAGCTAGCGACCTTACTCGACCAATATGGTTTTGAATTGCAGACAAAATATGGTTTCACGCGCACGGAAGCTGCTAATGCTATTCAGACGCTGGTTAAGGGCGGGGCTTTTGTTGCGACAGCAGCAGATGCGAAAGCGTATAACGACGCACTGAGTTACCTGAAGATGTATAGCATCCAATCAGGGCAGGCGGTGCACACCAAGCTGGTACGGGTATCGGTCAAATGATTGATGGCCAGTATGGTGAGGGTGCTATCAATATGGGACTGGGTTCTCTGGCTATCTTTGGCGGAGCAGCGGCGAATAAAGCGGTTACTCAGCCAACAAAAGGCATTGTTTCACCGGATAAATTAGTAATCCAAGAAAACAGCAGAGTCTTAGATAAAAAAGCGCATACATCTATCCCTAAAGTTGAGGCTGAGCTACTTGATAAAGAAACTGGAAAAATCTTTAAAGATACAAATCAAGGAAACAGACCAGATTATTATCTGGGTGATAAGAGTAGACCTACGTTAATTAATGATAGGATTCAAGCCAAAGTGGAGAATAACCCTAATAAAAGTCTCCCTAACGGAAATATGGCATCTGCGCATGCAGAAGTTGGAACAATCCAGCAAGCGTTCGAAGATGGCATAACGATAGGGCGGGATATGGACATGAAAGTATTAAAAGAACCTATCTGCGGTTATTGCCGAGGAGATATTGCTGCTATGGCTGATAAAGCTAAATTGAAGTCACTGACAGTACAGGAAGAAAGTACTGGAAAAACTTTTTATTGGGAGCCAGGAATGAAATCTCTCAAGGAGAAAAAATCACAATGAACTTCTCCATGAGTTGGACTTTAAATGGAAAGGGTGGAATGGATAACAGCCCTGATTGGGCTTTTGTTGAGCATACCTTGATAGCTTTAAAGGGTAGATCTGGAACCCTAACATTAGATGTTAGTGATAATGTAGGTGATCCTGAAATGTTACAGCTCAGAACAGAGGCAGGTTATTATCTAATTATGCTAGGTGAAATATTTGAGGATGAATACAATGTTCGTTCTTATTACGATCGTAAAGTTGTTGATCAACAAATTGATATATTAGGTGATTATTGGTCAACTCGTCAGCTCATAAGAGACTTTGATTTAGTTGTAAGGATATTTAAGGAGTTTTTTGATACAGGTAATGTAACAAAATCTCTTTTAAATTAAATTTAGATCCCAGCGCATTGGCTGGGATCTTCCTTTTTAGCTGTCAGTTCTTCTCAACAAGCCGGATAATCAACTGCCCCCATTCAACGGTGACGTTCACTGCCTGCCCGGTGGCAAACCCGGCTTCTTCCAGCCAGTTCCCCTTTAAATGCAAGCTGGGGTGCTGTTGAGAATAACTATTTGACCGCCAAACAAATCACATCATGGCAAGAAAAATACGAAGTAGCTTCTACGGATAAAGAGAAAGACCGTTTAATTGAGGGGCGTGATAGAGCTGACAACGACCAACAACAGAAAGCGTTAGAAACTCGAGTCACTAAAGAGCATCTGATACGAGAACGAGATGAGTTAATCAAACTTCAACAATCCTCGGATTGTTACTCGTTTTATCAAAAGATGGCAGCAGAGAGTCTTAATAAACTTAGTCCGGTCACTGATAACTACGAAGCGATACAGAAAAGCAATAATATTCCGCGTGCAAAGACTGCCGCGGTGATGATTGCTGCGCCTTGGGTAGGTAGAGCTGTGGCACCTGTATTTGGTGATGGCGTAGGTAAAATGATGCTGACAACCGGCACGATAGGGGCAGGAGCGAATGCCGGGATTCAGTATCTAACAATGAAATGGACAGCCCCTAATAAATACATCATAATTATTCTACCCCTATAAATAACTCTATCTTCCCATCTTGGTGAAAGACTTCATAGTCCGTCTTCCAGCTACGCTGATGTAAGCAGTCGGGTTGTTCAAAATATTGCCATACCTGCTGCCATAGTTGGAAAACGGGATTATCCTCACCCGCCAAACCAGAGAAAATGACATACCGGCCTGCTGCCAGCTCGATCTTATTAAATGAATAATCTGCCAGACTGTTGTCATTTTCATGCTCTTTTACTCCGGCAATAACGTCAAACAGCCCGCTTGCACCAGATTCATAGTTAGAATAAACGCCATAGACAATATCGCCTGACAACCGCTTAGGATAGATATCCTGATAGAAATGTTGCCAAAGTGGCATAATTTTCGCTGTCCCAGCATCCATTTCATGAGCATTTTTTGTACGCGTAGATACCCCTACTAAAGACAGAGCTGGGCAATCAACAATTTTCATCTTAACAATCTCCTTTTATTTTGCTAATAAAGCCTTAGCATCTTTATAAGCTTGGTACGTTTTGGGTAAAGGACTCGCTTTCAGCTCAAACCATGCCTGTAGAGCTTCATTCTTACCACTTCCTTGGTTTTCACTGTCTGAGATGTAATCACTGATAAAGTTATTCATTCTGGCTGATGGGATTTGCGGTAACCTCCCCTGCGTTTTTTTCAGGTTAGCCAGGTGGACCACTAAATCACCATAAGTAATTGTTTTTCCATCAATAATGCATTGCTTACGCCAGCTATTAAGCCAGTACCATTGGCCGGATTTATCCGCTAATGCGCCAAACTGTTGCTTAACGGCGGCCAGTAAAAATGATTTGGTCTTTTTGTCACTAACATAGTTAACCACGGGGGTATCCAGCGTGAGTAAATCACGGGCTGCACTATTCTTTCTATTAGGAACGGCAACGGGAAGCTCTCCAGAATAACCAAATAAATGTGCCTTAATGTGCAATTCAAGCTCATTTTTTTTCAGATTACCCACGGTAATGCCCAAAGTTTTAGCAAACGCCTTAAGCTCTGTAGCATAAAAATAACCACCGTCAAACTCTTCTTGACTCATCCCCTGATATAGCTTACTCACGCCTCTTCCTCACTGTTTTAACTACGCCGAAACAGCCTCGTCTTGTTCAATTGCCTCCAGTGTTAAAGTCGCAATTCGATCCAAGAGCAGCTGCATAACCTGCCACGCCTGTTCGCAGATTGCCTGTAATTCAATGCTGCGTTGGTGAGTGATATCTTGATAGAGTTCACTCCCCAGCAAAGCGTGCCCGTGATCTAACGTTGCATGCGCTTCTATATACTCACCAGGCTGCTCAGAAGTATTCTTAGCCAACCAATGGAAGGCATCTGCACACTTTTCTAGCACCAGATGAACGACAGCCAATTTTTCCACATTATCAAGCTGGAACATTTTTAACACAAACCAATTACCATATGAATCAATTTTAGCATCCCATTCTTGGCTCTTAGGTAATAATTCGTCATGGCCTAACTCTTCTTGAAAATGTTCAAGAAATAAAGATCGAAACGTAGGATCCACCACGGTAGATTGGCGCGCATACATGATGTACTGGAAAATTTCAGACCACTGCCTCAGACGGGTTTTAAAGAGAGTCATGTGGTGTTCAGTTTGGATCTGCCCTTCTCTAAATAGCGAAAAGAACAGTGTCTTTTCCACCTTTGCGCACCACTGCTCGTTAAAATTTAGCAGCGCTTGATAAGGAGTTAACTGAGGAGTAAACACAATATCAGCCTCTTTTTCAAACAGAGCCAACGGTTCATACTGCACGGATAAAGCATCTAACGGCTCGCCGAGATCGCAACAAAAGCCGTGCCAGCACCCGGCAGGAATACAGACTACATCACCCGTTTCAATCTTATCGGTAGCATCCCCCAGCAGCGTTGCCTTACCAGCCATAACGATAACCATACTATCTACACTGTGCTGATGCACCTGATGTGTTTCACCCTTTTCAAGACGTGTAAAACTAATGCTAAGTGGTTCGTTATCTTTTCTAAAATGACGAAAAATAGCGCTATGCGCTAAAGGCTGAACTGCGCCGATTTTGTGCTCTTTCCCTGCAATAAAAATGGAGTTAATTTCTGGAATAGAAGCGCGCTTGATAATATTGATCATAAAAATTTCCTAAATATCGTCAGACAGTGATGAATAAGCATCAAAGAGTGAGCCCATAAATTTAGATAGAACTGTTTTTGCCCCTAATTCGATAAAGAGCATGGGCCCCTGCCGGTAAACAAATTCAATGCATGACTGCCAATGAACAGGCTCAGTCAGTTGTCTGACTAAGTTCTCCGTTATACTTGTTGCCCTATAAAGCTGGCTGGTTGCATTAGCAATCACGGGGATTGACGGTGGGTTAAAGTGAAACTGCCCGAGATACTCCTCAAACGCAGCACTGATTTCTGCCATCAGCGGCGTATGAAACGGGCCAGATACGGCTAAAGGAACGTATTTACCCGTTCCCTGTTGTAATATTGCCTGTTCAATACCGCGCATAGCCGTATTATTACCGGAAATCACCGTTTGCTCCGGTGAGTTCTCATTTGCAATATAAACACCAGAGTACTGTTCAATCAGTTGCTGCACAGCCGAGCGTTCAACATTCAAAATCGCCGCCATCGTTCCACCATCCCGAACACTGGCCATTAATTCAGCACGTTTTTTTACCACCGCAACCCCCGTGGCGAAGTCAAACACACCCGCAGCAAACAGCGCATTAAACTCGCCTAAAGAGTGCCCCAGCAAAAAATCCGCTTTTATCCCTTTATCCTTAGCTTCAAGATGGCTTAACGCGTTAACAACAAATAGGGCAACTTGGGCAAACTCCGTCTGCGTTAAACGTTTGCCTCCTTCGTTGCACAGTTCAGCCAGATCGTAGCCTGCAACTTCACTGGCTTCCTTTACCTGACGCGGGTAGCGAGCAAACAACTCTGCCCCCATACCTTTAAATTGTGAACCCTGCCCTGGAAACATAATGGTCAACATTGATTTTCATTCCTCTATTAAAAACGATCTTTGAAAATGACCGCGTAATGGTGAAGCAACCTTAACAACGCCTGTTTTTCGGTTTGAATAAAAAAATGTCCGCCTTTCAGCATGTGTAAATCAAATGAGCTGTGGGTATGGCGCTGCCAGGCATAGAGTTGCCCGATATCCGTTTCCGGATCGTCGATTCCCCCTATCACAGCGATCGGAGCCTGTACCATAGAATTAAGAGCGGGTCGGTAGCTTTCTAGCGCTTGAAAATCCGCAGATAACACCTTATAAAAGTGCTCAAAAACCTCAGGATTGCGCAGTACTGCCTCCGGTGTTCCCCCTAACTGGCGGACTTCTTGGCGCATTCGTTCTTGGTCAAAATGCCGCCGCCCTTCTGTTACAGAATGAAAAGCGGGTGCTTTACGCGCCGCCAGCAGCAATCCAACCGGAGATACCCCACAACGTTGCTCCAACCGCAGCGTTAGTTCATAAGCCAGACAAGCCCCCATGCTGTAGCCCATCATCAATAGCGGCCTTTCACTTGCCAGCCGGACGAGATCAGGGAAAATATCTTCAACTATCTCATTAAAATCAGTCAGTAAAGCTTCGCTGGCCCTGTCAGCACGCCCCGGCAACTGCAAAATATCGAGGGAAAGCCAATCATGCCCCGGCAAATCCCGCAGCCAAGAATGAAATGCCGTGGCATTGCCTCCCGCAAAGGGAAATACCACCATTTTCATTTGTTCGTTTTGAGCGTGACGAGACAGCCCAGCCCAAGCATGAGACGTAGACATTATTCTTCTCCATTAATAAGAATTTTTAGTTATCTACCGCCGTAGTTCACTACGGCGGGATACAGAGCTTAGACTTCTTCGATAAACTCACTCACCGGCACCCCGACGTGGCGGCCTGAATTCGCTTTATAGGCTTTCACCTTGACGCCGGGTTTAAGGTCGGTGAGATGCAGAGGCTTGCCTTGATCAGAGAAAATTCGTACGTGCCAGTCATCCTGCATCAAAATGCTGATCTCCTCACCGCTGGCAAAGCGAGCACGGATAATGCGTAGCGGGCGTTTTTCCAACTTCACTCGCCCAACAGGGATAGGTTTGGTCTGGCCTTTCATATCGACAACCATCGCGCTATCGCCGCTGCGTAGCTCTGAAATGTATTGCGTGCGGTTGCCGTTGGTAAACACGTAGCTATGAACCCCTCCTGCATTGATGCGGAACTCCCGTTTATTCATGTAGGGCATCTCAAAGACTTCCGGACAGCAGAGAAATCCACCTTGTGAGGTTGATCCGACTAAAATGCCCTCATCTTCATTAAACATCAGGGAAAGGTCGATGCAGCCACGGATACCATCGCCAACCGGACGTGTTTCAAAGATTTCTGCCGGTTCCAACGTAAGCTGGCCCATAAATACTTCCTCAACACGTTTAAACATACGATCAACAGTACTACTCTTCAGCGGGGTGAACAGAACTCCCTCCACGCCAAATTCCATCGTACTCATAGAATTAACGACATCATCAACGTGTTCATGATCATCAATTTCTTTAATTACCACGGTCTTGGTGTGTTGTAGTTCAGCAATCACCAGCTCTAGAGGAATATTGGTGGGATCTTTGAATTTAATTAGTACATAAGAATGTTGCTGACCGAAAGCAATCGCCTGATGCAAAGTTGCTTTATCATTTACAAAAATATAAAAGCAGGTTTTTATATTTTTACTCTTTGCCAACTGTAATATTTCATTATTCTTGCTAAGAATGATTAGTTTCTCATTTGGCGTTTTCTCTAACTTCTTAAATAGCTCATTAAGCTCTTCTAATTTTTCTATTTTTATTGCAACCTCATGGCGAAAATATTTTTTACTTAAAAATGCGTCTGCTTGTGAAAAATTAATTAAATACCCTGAATAATATTGATGAAAAATGCGATCAGCTACTGACTTAGCCTCTTCATCTTCTTTTTCAACAGCAGTCATATCATACCAAAGTAAAGGTAATAGATTATTACTACGATATTCACCTTTACTGCTTTTTTCCACAGCGCGCGTAGTCACATTAACAACATCAATTGCCATAATAATATTCCTTATTTAATAAAATGTAGATTACTGAACGATAAACAGCGGATAAAAACGTTTGCGATGAACATATATCAGCACCATATTAATACCGGCACCTATCGCAGCAAATAACACCGTTTCAGGTGCAAGAAAAAAATGAAAGAGTAATGAATGCGCCAAAATACTGGCACTTAATAACAATGCTAACGGCGTCAATATATTAATAACTAACAAAGCGCCAGCGATAACATCGGTAAGCATAATAATCTCATTCATATATCCCGTTGCACGTAATGCCGACAAAAAATTCATTGCGTCAACCGGCCACGGTGGTTCAGGGAAAAAGTGAAACTGGTGATTTAAACCAAAAAAGATTAAAAATAAGCCAAAAAAAATACGTAAAATATTCATGTAATATTCCTTATTTACTTAGTTTCTAAATATTTCAAGTGAGAAGCCTTCCATTTCCCAGACAGCCAACGAGCGTTATTCATTGCACTCCTAAACACCTCATCACACAGTAATCCAATCCATAATCCCGCAATGCCCAACGATAAGTTAATGCCTAAAAAATAACCCAGAGGCACCGCAATATACCATGTACTGCCTACTGCTACCCAAGCCGGAAAATTGGCATCTCCTGTCGCTTTCAGGCTATATGAGATCACCATAGCGGCGCTGCGAAAAGGTTCAATAGCAACACATAAAACGAGCAATACCATCCCCGTATTAATGATATCTACATTACTGGTGAACAGCCCCAATAGAGGTTTACCGCACAGTAGGATTAACACGATGGCAAGCAGACTCCCCAGCATTGCTAACCGTAAATTGCGGTCTACCTGTTGCTTAATGAGATCATACTGCTTGGCTCCATAGAGATGAGAGATCATGATCTGGTTAGCAATTGACATGGCGGAAGACCAGCAAATTGTCAAAGTCAGCAGATTCATCACGAATATCCGCGACGCCATTGCTGTTTCGCCTAGGCTAATGGTAAATATAGACAATACCAGCATGCCTGCTTCAACGGTAATCGGCTGAACGGCGGCAGGAACACCAATCGCCAAGATCGGTTTTAATATTGCTGCCGGCTGAGCAAATAACGCCTTCAGTGGAAATCTGGCCTGTAATTTCTGCGTCACTAGCAGAAAATAATATAAGCACACAACTGCCTGAGAAATAATAGTGGCAAAAATAACCCCCATCAGTCCTAGTTTGAAATAAATAACAAAGACTAAATTTAAAATAACATTTAACCCATTTGCAATTATTCCAGCGTATAAGTTATATTGTGTTTTTCCCTGAGCCATGCAAATAGCACTGAGTGAAAACTTGATTGCCATAAACCATAGTGCAATAGAAATATATTTAAGATACTCACCGGCAAACAGCACTTCATTATTCTTTAACCCTATAGCCTCAGCTAAGGGAAAAGAACCGAAAAATAATACTAAAAAGACAATTCCGCCTGAGGATGCATTAATAATTAGAATGCCACTCCAATTAAGATTAAGCTTTTCTAATTTACCAGAACCAATAATTTGCCCACCTACGTTAATTGCTCCCTGAGCCATCATCATAAATAACAGGACAAAAATAACAAAGATGGGAATAATAGCGCCAACCGACGCGGCCATCGTCGTTGAAACATGACTCAAAAATAACGAATCAACAAAAAATATCGAAAATGATAATAACATATCGATAAATATCGGAATCGCCAAACTCCAAATAGAGAATGGTAATACAGATGACTTATTATCCATAACGAACTCCTACACTATATTTTAAAATATTATTTAGACGCGGCCCTAAAGGCCGCGTTAGCAACACCCAATATTCATTTAATAGATATCGAGCAATTGCCTAATATGGTTTTCAATCTCTTCTCTTGCGCCAAGCGTTTTATAGAGATGGATACGGTTGCGTACAACATCGCCTCGATTCCATAACTCATAAATATCCTGTCGGCTACCAAAGGCATCCGCTACCATTTCCCAGGCAAAGCGAAACAGGCGTGATTTAAAATCCACGCTACATGACTTCCCTCGCATATAACGTTCGAGGAACGGCCGTAGCTCCGGTGTCTCCAGATCCCGAAGTGATGGCTGCATGATTATCCCTGCCCCAGAAATCGTCCGTACAATCTCATTGATACGACCGCTAATTTGCGCTGCAAATGTATCCGGTGCCAGTGTGGAAGCGGGTGCCAATAACCCGGAATCAGTCACTCTAGCTTCGACATTCATGGCGATCAGAGAGTGCCGGATAAGTTCCAGATACGCACTGAGTTCACCGAGCTGATTCTGGATTTCCCTGAACTCATTCACGCCAATCGACTGACTAATCAGCGACGCAACCCCCAAGAACGTACGCAGACGGTGATAAAAACGGATCTGCCCGACGTACAGTGCCCAAGCGTTTAAACGGAAGAACCCTTCAAAGGCCGTTTCAGCTTCTTCAAGTAAAAAAATACGATCATTGGGAATGAAGACATCATCAAAGAACAGCATGGCATCTTGTTCATCAAACCGCTCACTCAATAGATGCTGGTGACTGCTTCCCCGCTTAACGTGAGCCTCACGGCACAGTATATGCAATCCTGGTGTTTCCATTGCTACGCTAAACCAGACGACGTAATCCTTGTGTTTCCGCAGCGCGTAGGACGGCGACATATAAATCAGTGCCTCATGGCAAAACGGTGCGAGCGTTGCCAAGTTCTTAGCACCTCTAACGACTATGCCATCTTCCCGTTTCTCCACCACTCGCAACCCACTTTCCGGGCACTCCTCCAGCGTTGCTGAACGATCAATCTGCGGGTCGCCTATCGCGTGAGTGAGGCTAATGTCATTTTCACGGCAATAGAGGTAATAACGTTTAATATTCTCCTTAAAGCGAGGATTAACCTGGCCTGCATGGTGGCGAAAGTCATACAGCCCCACAACCACATTCGACATAAAGTCCGGCACCCGCGGAACCATACCCAGCGTGTGCTCCATCCATAGATGGCTGTTGCGCCATTTGGCAGATAGTTCCTCCTGAGTACTCGGTGCCAGCCAAGAGTAGCTGACCGGGTTACCCGTTAATGGTGAGGTATATAACATCTGTTCACGCAGTTCCGGCTGATATTGCAGATCGTACAGGGCAGCCAGGTGATTTAACATGCTGACGAAGTCAGGATGTTCCGTCACTTCAATACGGTTACCGTCATACCAAACCTGCCTCCGGTCCCGCAGGCTGGCCTTGTAACGCTCGCCGGACCAAGCACCTTTCGCGCCCACCAGTGACCAGGAATCCTGTAAATCCGACGCAATGTTATGCTGTTGCATCACTAACCTCCCTACGTGTCTCTGCAACAACAACCCACTGCTGTTCATGCTCATCCACAAATGCCTCCAACACAGGAATAAACTGCGTGTCATGAGTAAGATAAGGGAAATGAGCTGAACCGGGGATACAGGTCAGACGCGCATCCTGAATACCCTGGCTGAAATCGTGTGAATGACGCGGATTGATAATCCTATCCAAATCACCGAAAACACAGTGAGTCGGCACATGGATTTCAGGCAACCAAGGTAACAGCGAGACGGACATCATCTCATTCAGATAACGCAGAGCCACCAAGAAATTAACGTGCTGCGAATTCAGTAACAGATCCCGGCGTTGTTCAATACGTTGCATAGCCTCCTGCTCATTTTCGCCCAAGGCATCAATAATGGCCTGAAAATCCGCTCGCAAAGTAGCCACGGCTGAACTTGCCAGTGCCTCAAACTCCGCCGCACTCATCGTTGACGGATCGGCTACGTTCAAATCTGAGGTATCGTGGAATCCTCCCACCAGCGTCAATGACGCAATGCGTTGCGGTTCATTTTTTGCCATCAGCAATGAGGCCGCACACCCTAGGCAAGAGCCAACCAGATGGAACGGACGATCAATACCCAACTGGGTTAAAGCCGCAAACATGCTTCTGGCCGTACCCGCCATGTTAGAGTCGGCAATCGGCATACTGATACCATAGCCCGGTGGATGCAGAATAATAAACTGATACTTGTGACGTAAATCCGACTGTAGCAACGGCAGCCAGGTCGCAGCAGTTAACGCTACGGCTGGCATCAGCACCACTGGCGCACCTTGCCCGCAACTGAACACCTCTATCTCGCCCTCACCCGTGTTCACTACACCGTGCAACAACATTTCATCCATAGGTTCATTAGGATCTATCGTCACTGGCTGAACGTTGCGCAGCGTTTTACTTTGATAATACTCACCATACTGGATCAGAAAACGAGCTCCCTCATCCAGTGGCATTTTGCGCAGCCACAGGGCATCATTTAGAGGACTTTCCTCCCGCATGCTGGCTACCGCTACGGTGGCCTTAACGCTAACACTTTCAGCCTGAGGAGCCACTTGCATTAACCTGGCTGATTCTTGCGGGTAATCACGTAACATCACCTGAGCGATATCATTGATGGTCTGATTTTCCAACAGTAGACCAACACCGACACTCCCTGCCCGATTTTCAAGCTCGGTTTGAATATTCAGCACAATCAGAGAATCCACACCATAGTTAAGCATATCTTCGGCTGGATCGATCTCCTCAACGCTCAACTTCAGCACATCAGCAAACAGCGTGACTAAACTGTCCACCAACGTCGATGGCTCAGGGGTTTTTCCGCCTTCATTCACGATTGGTCTGGCAGGTGCTTCAACAGATGGAACTGGTAGCACCATTGCCTGAGTCGTTGCCACCTCTTCATGGATTACACTGAACCCCATTTGGCGCAACACTTCAGGTTTAGCATCTATCGCAATCACGTTAGGCAGATCGTGACTCAGTACCCGCCGTATAATTTCAATGCCGCGGGCAGGGGTAATAAAACGTATGCCCTTGTTCTGCAACATGGCTACTAAATTTTCTTCCACACCCTCCCAGAATCCCCAACTGATGACATGAGCGGGAACACCCTGACTGCGCCAGTAGTTCACAGCCTGATTCTGATAAGCACACCCAGCCGCATAAGTAGACCAGCCAGCGCTGCCTACCCATCCTTCAGCAGACGAAAACAGCAACAGGAAATCCAGCTGGCGCGATTTGAACAACGCAACCAGGGAATCACTGCCATCCAGCTTCGCCGCCGTTTGCTGCCGTAACGTATCGTTATCCAACTGGTTAATTCGCAGGATCTGCCGAGTCATTGCCAGATGGAAAACACCATGGAACATCCCATGCTCTGCTTCCGCTAACGCAATACCCTCTGCCAGTGCAGCACTGTCCTGCACATCTACGCAGTAGTAATAGCATTGTCCTCCCAGCGCGTTGATATCCGCTATCGCCTGTGAGTGCAATTTATCGGGTTGTGAACGGCCAAACCAGACGAGTGTGACACCGTAATGCTCCGCCAGATAGCGGCTAATTTGTTGCCCCACCACACCGGCACCACCTACCATCAGGTAAACGCCCCCCTGACGGAACGGCTCTTTAGTCGCCGCAGACAGCGTTTCTACCGGTACAATGTCCCTCCGCAGTAGACGATCCCCACGTAAAAACAGTTCGCGATTCTCCAGCCAATTCCCGTTTATATACAGATTGGTATATAGCTGGCTAAAAGCCGGGCTATGGTCAGACCAGTCCCCATCCAGCAAGGTTAACTCGGCTTTTGGATATTCTCTTACTAAACTGCGGAAGTAACCGGACAGCGCTCCCGAATTAGACACAGCTTCCTCATCCAGCTGTACGTTCTCAGCGAGCCGGGTAAAAATACGCAGCTTCGTGTTATTCTCACGCGTTGCCTGTGCGAGTTGATGCAAAAGCGCCAATTCCTGTCGTGCTGATACCGGCTTCACACCAGAACCCTGCAATAATCCGATACCCCAGAATAGTACCTCGTCCAGTCCGTTGATATGCTGGAGACAAAGCGGAATATCGGTGGGCTTATCTGCATCTAATAGCCACTCTTGGTCGCTCAATAACTGCGTGCTTTGGCCTGTAGAGTAGGCGATAAAATAACAGTCCGTCAGCCCCGCCTCTGCCAGATAAACTTTCAGCGGAAAAGGACATCCAGCGGGGTAAACTACTACACGTGTCGCCGCCGGCAGTGTTCTCTGAACCGAGCCTGCAATGTTGATCGGCTGATAGCGGGGGCGATACAATAAGGATTCAACGTTTTCAACCTCCGGTACTACCTTCGGCTTTATGTCATCCCCAGCGCTTCCCCACAGTGTAAGCTGATGCTGGTCATTAAAGACGTAGACTTCTGCTACTCGTTCCTCACGCTGCCGAAGAACAATACTTCCTGTTTTTTCAAGGGGACGCAGACAATGGAACTGATTAAAGATAGGGCCTGATAAGTCACTCTGAGCGTTTAAACTGCTCTGCTCTGCAATAGCACTGATAACATGCTGGTATATACCATCGATACTACCAGTCTGGCAGGTATATAGACTGGAACCGCTATTTTTACCATTCAGGAACTTTCTTACATCCAGCGTCAGCCGATCAGCAGGAATGAGCGGTGAAACGGTAAGCGTTGCCAAAGCCAGAGGAACATTATGTTCGGCATAACACGTCAGACGTATATTTCCATCCTTCTCAGGCTCCAGAGCAAGACTTAGCTTACCCAGCTGTTGCTCTAACACCGCTCGGTCAATATGTTGTAACCGTAGGGAATAGACATCGCCAAGCAGAGCGCCGCTTTCCAACATCTTGCCTAACAAGCAGTTAAGTTTCTGCTGCTTTAACACGGGTGGGGGCTCGACAAAGAAATTCACACCTGCATGCCCGATAGAATCGCGCAGGTTTAGCGCTGCCAGTAGAGAAGATGAAGCCGCTGGAGCTGTATTTTGCATACCGGGCGACGGATGAGCCTGTTCTGCCCAACAGACTTCACGCGCGAACGGGTATAGCGGTAGCGCGGTGAGATTTGGACGCCGTGTATAGCTGCTCAGCCAGTCGATATTCTCCCCCTGACACCATAGCTGTGCGACTCTATTTAACTTATTCTGCTGCAATAACATGCGGATATATTCTCTGTCCTGCGCATTACGCACAGCAGTTACCCGCGTATCTCGGACATGCCCGCTGGTAATAGCGGGATCTTCCTGCCCGGACAACGCCTGTTCCAGCCGCTGCGCTAGCTTTTCTAAGCTATCTGCCACTATCCCCACACGACGCGCCATCGCATTTCGGCCACTTTGTAGTGTCCAAGCTATCGAAGCCAGCTTTCTTGCCTCGTCCTGTGGCGTAAATACACACTCTGGATGAAGCTGCTGAGCAATCACTGTCACGGCATCACCTACGGTATGGCAGTGTTTCAGCATGTCAGCCGTTATCAGTCGGTTAAAATGCTGATACAGCGTCTGGATGAACTGCTGGTGGATTTCCTCTCCCTTAAGCAGCGTGTCGAGCTGATCTTCATCCCCCAGTAGCTCAGAGCTAATGCCCGTTAACGCGGACAAACAAGCTAATACTCCCGTGGTTATCGGTCCGCTATTCGGTGGAACCATTAACTGCCGAACAAACGTCAAGTGAGATTGTAATAGTGCCTGCAGCGCAGCAGGGGTACGAGCCGAATAAATAAATACCCGCTCATCTGGTTCTACGTATGCCGTCGTTGATGCCGTATATTCTTCAAGGATCAGGTGTGCATTCGCGCCTCCGGCACCAAAAGCATTAATCGCTGCCATACGGGGCTTTTCGCGCTGTCCTTCGCTGCTCGCTAACAACTGTGAACGCCAAGGAGAGACTTCCGTCTGTAAGTAGAAGGGCGTTTTTTCAAACTGAATATTGGTGTTGACCTGTTCTAAATGGATAGAGGGAACCAGCGTTTTATGCTGGAACTGTTTCAACACTTTCACAATACTGCCAAAAGAAGCAGCCGATTCCATATGCCCAACGTTGGATTTCACCGAACCAATCGCACAGAATTGTTTATCTTCGGTGTGTTGACTCCACGCGGAGGTCAGTCCCCGCACTTCTATCGGATCTCCAAGAGCAGTTCCTGCCGCATGGGCTTCAACATAGCTGATATCCGCAGGGTTAATCCTTCCCTGACGCAGAGCATCAGTTATCAAGGACTCTTGTGACTGTGCATTGGGGACAGTAAAACCATTCACCCTACCGCCATGGTTGATACTGGACGCTTTAATCACTCCATAAATACGATCACCTTCCTGTTCCGCGAGACGTAACGGCTTCAGCAGAAGCGCACCAACTCCCTCTGAAGGAACATAGCCATCCCCCTCTTCGCTAAATGGCTTACAGCGCCCCTGAGGTGAGGCAAAGCCTGTTTTGCTTAAAACGAAGTATTTATTAGGATGTGTCGTCAGATTAACACCCCCCGCAATCGCCATTTGCGACTCACCTCGCCATAAACTTTCGCAGGCCAAATGTACCGAAGTCATCGAACCAGAACACATGGTATCCAACGCAATACTCGGCCCACGCAGATCAAAAAAGTACGACGCGCGGTTGGCGATCGAGGCATAGGACGCTCCGGCACTGGCATCCATCGCGCCGTACAACTGATACTGTCCCCACATGATGCCGACATAGAGCCCCACACGATACTCTTTCAGTTTCTCTCGGTTATAGCCCGCATCTTCAAAGGTATGGTGCACCGTCTCTAGGAATACCCGTTCCTGTGGATCCATGCCTTCAGCTTCTAACTTACTGATGCCGAAAAATAGAGGATCAAAGGTACGGTTATCCGATAAAAATCCCCCCCACTTCAGATAGGATTTACCGCTAACACCTTTACGCTCATCCCAATAATCCCGCCAGTTCCAGAGATGTTCCGGTACAGTAGTAATACAGTCGCGTCCGGCCAGCAAATTCTCCCAAAAAGCCTCAACATCATCGGCCTGTGGAAAGCGTCCCGCCAAGCCAATAATCGCAATATCATCATCGTTATAGGTTAAAGAGGCCACCTCGGGCACAGCAACTGTAACAGTCTCATTAGGAGGCGTTAGCGCCATCAATATTGGCGGCACAATCCCGCCTACAGGTGTTATTTCTTCCGTTATTGGCTGAGGGGTATCAGTTATCGCTACCGCTGGCATAACTAACTGCGGTTCATCCATGTTTTCTGTTGGCAGCTTTTCGGCAAATTCTTCGCTCAAATAATCCGCTAACGTTTTAATGCTTGGAAACTCAAACAATAAGGATTTACTGAGATCGCCAAGTGTATCTTCAAGTCTTCTGACAATGGCGACGCTCATCACTGACTCTATACCGTAATTATCAAACGCGGCATTATCATCCAGACTGGCGAGGGGTAGCTGCGTTTCCGCCGCTACAGCGCTTCTTACCAGTTGGTACAGAGTTTTCTTCGATTGCATGGTCTATTTTCCTTTAAATCAGGCGCTCATAGAGAGATCGGGTAATAAAGCAGGTAAAGTCAGGCTACGAATAAACGGGTGGTACAGTCCGGGATCGCCGCAAGCAACGAGTTGTATCTCTTCTGCATCAGGCTGTAAGGCTGCCGTTACCAGCTCTGCCGCCTGCCGGTCATCCAGTGGTACAAACCCCTTACGACGGATAAAGGCCAGCTCATTCTCATCAATGACCATTCCCCCCGCCCACGCTGGCCACCCAATGGCGACGCTATGCCCGTTGCGTTGCCCCAGTTGCCGTAGCTTTTGACGCTGCTCTATAAATCCTTCTACGCTACGGTTGGCTAAGGCATAATCTGTACCGCCAACGTGGCCGGTCAGAGCCACCAGAGAGGAACAGGCAACGAAGAAATCCAACGAGTCATGCTGTGTCGCCCTATCAAGGTGGTAAATGCCCTTGAGCTTACCTTCCACTATATTTCGGTAGCCCTCGGCCGTTTTGTTGATCAGTAAAGAAGCAGGCGGTAATCCGGCACAGTGCACAACGCCATTAATCGTGGAGTAGCGCGTTCTGGCATCAGCTAAAGCCCGCTGTATAGCATCGGCGTCAGTGACATCCACCGATTGGTATTCCCAGCCACCTTCCGGCAAAGTGGAACGTAACTCAGGCAAGACGCTATTGGCAGCTGTTCTGCCCAGCAGCAGCACGTTTGCTCCACGCACCATGAGGTAATTGGCAATAAACAGGCCAATGCGCCCTGCACCCCCGCTTATCACATACACTCCTGATGGACGTACCTGTACAGTGGAAGAAAGAGGGAGAGCGGCAAGGTGTATCAGATCTCGGGTTAGTAGCCGCCCAGATAACAAATCCAACCGACAAGAGGTTGCCCTGTCCAGAGCAGAGATTTGCCGTAAACGTTGGTCAATCTTGCGGTAGTGAGACTCACTCATTTCGCCGTGAACGCCATAGATCTCTAAGGTATTGACGCTATAACGGGGAAACTCATGGCTCAAGCCTTTAGCGAAACCATCCAGCCCCGTTAGCAAACTACTGGCAGCGTTCTGCGGATCATTAAACCAGACCAGATTGACCACTATCTTCCCCGCCAGACGAGCCTTCACTAACCCTTGCAACAGGAAATAGAGACGTTCTAGCCAAGCGGTCACGCTCTCTAACGACCAATTCTGGCGGCTTAGAATAATATTCATCACCCGTTTGCCTTCGGCCGTAGAAAGCGCCTGCAACGCATTTATCCAACTCTGATCGTCTGCTTCCATCCAGGAAAGAGGCCAGCTTAAACCGCGCTGACAGAGGCGCTCTGCCACCTCATCTCCCTGCTGATAGAGAGCCAGTACGGGATAGTTTGCCTGCGGCAGAGCATCGGATTGCTCCTGCCAGCGCTGGGCAAAACGAGTCACTGTACTGGTTGTTGGCGCTGGCGCTTGATTCGTCAGTGGACGACCAACTGCGCCCTCCATGACCAACAACGGAGTACCCGCCTGATTGAACGCAGTGAGTGAATAAGAGACCAGAGAAGAGCCCATACGCTGATGCTGACGTACACGGACAAACAGATTCTCCGGGAGCGGAGCCAGTATCTTAATTGTGACAATCGAAAACGGCACGCTGAGCATGTTACTCTGGCTGGCGTGGTGCAACAGCGCAGTTTGCAGCATGCCATCCAGCATGGCGACGGGTAACACTGGATCCAGATAAGGCATTTCCCGTTCTGGCAATCTCAGCTCACTCAACGCTTCATTCGCGGTAAGCCAAATTTTTTGTAATGGTTGTAGGCTTGAGCCAAACGATAAGCCCAATTGCGCCAGTCGGTGATAGCATTCCTCTGCGGTCATGCTCTGAGTAAAGTGTTGTGCTCCCTGCTGCAGACCGTCGATGTTGGCAGCAAATTTTTCGCTCTCCAATGTCGCGCTAAAATGCTTTATTTCTCCACGTCGGGAACTACACTCAACCTGCCAGCAGGTGCCAGACACGGCCGTCACTTGGAAAGAGAGGCGCAACGGCATGACTTCATCCAACTGAATCGGTGTCAGCCAAGTTAATGCATGGATATGTAATATGCCGCGTAGCGATAGATGTTGACTCGCTAGCTGTTCCAGCAACATGACACTCGCTGCCGCTGGCAGAATGGTTACACCATTGACGCAATGATCGCGGATAAAGGGTTGATCATGGGTCAGGTTGATCTGCCAGCAATCCGCAGCTACCTGCTGTAGTTCGCCATCCAGTTTGCCGTAGCGGCTGTTATGTAACACCTCTGGCCAGTGATGTTGAGCGTTAAATGGATAACCCGGCACGGGTAAACGCTGCGGCAGCTCTCTTGGGTAGAGCACAGTCCAGTCTATTTCTTTTCCCTGTAACCAATCGGTAATGCTGGCCTGTTGCGATGCACTCAGTTGAGTGCTGCCACCATAACCGCCCGTTTTCACCTGTCCCGATTTTTTATCGTTAATAAACGCCCACATCGCCACCAGCAATCCAGAGACGCTATCTGCCATGAATACCTGACGCACGGCAAAGTTTTCTCTAGCAGACTGGTAGGTAAACAACGCATGAGGAACACGCTCTTCGGGCTGCTGCATTAGCCAGTTTATGAGTTGCATAACGTATTGCTCTAGCCGTTCATCATTTCTGGCTGACAGCGGTAACACCAAGGGAACATTAAGCTGCGGCAGGGCAGGTTGCGGATACTCCTCCACAATCACGTAAGCGTTCACGCCACCAAAACCAAATGCGCTGACAGTTGCCGTACGCCGTATAGCTGCTTCTTTCGGTTCTGGCCAAGGCAAAGGCTGGCGGTTAAGCATGAGTGCCGTACCTGCCAGATCGATTCTTTCGTTAATCTGTTGTAACCCAGCCAAAGGTGGACGTACCCGTTCACGCAGGCACATAACGACTTTCAGCAAACCCGCCATACCTGCGGTAGCTTCGCAGTGCCCTATGTTGGCCTTGACCGAGCCGAGAACAATGCTCTCTGCGGTAAGTGTAGCCCCCTGACTGACTGTAATTTCACCTAAAGCCTGTTTGATCCCTTCTATTTCTATCGGGTCACCCAACTGCGTTCCTGTCCCGTGGGTTTCGATATACCCCAGTCCCCGTATATCTGCTTGATAAGCCTCCCAGGTTTGGCTAATCAGGCTGGCCTGAGCGCTGGTTCTAGGTGCTGTCATAGCACTGGCTTGCCCACCGTGATTCACCGCGCTGCCTTTGATTACCGCGTAGATGAAGTCACCGTCCTTCTGAGCCTGTGCTAGCCGTTTAACCATGACAATGCCCACACCTTCGCTACGAACGTAACCATTTGCCCGGCTGTCAAACGTTTTACAGCGGTTATCCTCAGACAGCACGTTAACCTGTGACAATGCAATCTGCGGCCACGGATCCATTAAAATGCTCATACCGCCAACGATCGCGCTGTGACAGGTGCCATCCAGAATGGCACGGTGTGCGCTATTCAGCGCAACCAATGAACTGGAACAGGTCGTATCAATGACCTCGCTCGGCCCATGCCAGTCAAACCAATAGCTGATTCGGTTACTTAAAAATGCCCGTCCTGTACCCGTTAGCGTATAACTGTCAACCTGATGCCCGGCCTGAATGAGCAGGTTGGCATATTCATCTCCGCTGGCACCAATAAATACGCCAATATTTTCTCCGCGCAGATCTTTCGGCCGATAACCTGCATCCTCCAGAGTATGCCACACCCCCTGTAGGACCAAACGATGGCGAGGATCCATAACATCCACTTCGCGAGGTGTCAGGCGGAAAAACTCCGCGTCAAACTGGTCAAATCCCCGAATAAATCCACCCTCATATGCGTAGGTGGTGTTGGGTGCTCCGTTTGGGATATCGTAATAGCGGCGCCAGTCCCAGCGGCTAGCGGGGATCGGCTCAATACATTCCTTTCCTGCCAGAATATTTTGCCAAAACGCGTTCAGATCGTCGGCCTGTGGCATACGGCAATGGATACCAATAATAGCCAGCGCCGTATCGTCCGAACCCGTCTCCTCAAATAACAAACTCGGCGTCACCGTTTCATGGGATGATATTTCGTTAGGACGTGCCAAAATCTGATGGCGAGTAACATAGTCAGCCAGCTTGTTCAACGTGGGCAAATCAAATAGCTGAGTCGGGCTGATATCCTTGCGCAACATATCGCTAAGCTGCGCAGCCAGTAGCGCATAATGTAAAGAGTTAAATCCTATCTGCCCTAGCCCGGTATCAAGATCGAGCTGTTCTGGCTCAATATCCACGATTTCTGCTACTATTCGGGTAAGCTCGCTATGAACTGTATCTCCCTGTAACATCAGTTATTCCCTCCTCATTGTTGTATTGATTGCAGCAACTGTTTGCGATCCACCTTGCCGTTTTCTGTTACCGGAAAGGTGCTCAGTACTTGAATAAGATCCGGTAACATGTAAGCCGGTAGGCTATTGCGCAGTCCGGCTTCATCTGCCCCCTCATTGCCCAGACAAAAAGCTAGCAGCCGCTGCTGACCAGATGCCCTTTGCTCAAGAATAATGACAGGATCGATATAGCCATGGCGTTTCATCACTGCAGCGATTTCCCCCAGCTCAACACGGTAGCCCCGCAGTTTCACTTGAGTGTCAGCTCGGCCCAGAAACTCAATATCGCCATTAGGGAAGTAGCGGGCCAGATCGCCAGTGTCGTACATTGTCTGTTCCGGTGTTAACCGATCCGCTACAAACGATTTAGCCGTGATCTCTGGGGCATTGAGGTAGCCTTCACTCAAACACTCTCCGCTGATAAACAAACGCCCCTGCTCCCCGACATCACACGGAGCACCATCCTCACGCAGAATGTAGTAACGGCTGTTTGGCATAGGACGTCCATATGGAATACTGCTCCATTGTGGATCGACGTGTGTCACCGGATAAGAATTGGACCAGACGGTAGCTTCTGTCGCCCCGCCTAAGGCAATCAGATCCGCCGTCGGTAAAACGTCTAAAATGCCCTGTGCCAAACTGAGAGGGATCCAGTCACCGCTGAGAAAAATCAGCCGCAGCGAGACAAGGGGACTTACCGATGGCTTACTGATAAACGGGAAAACCATCTGTAAATAAGCTGGAGCGGAGTTCCAGAAGGTGATCGGTTCATTACATAAAAGGTTGCGAATGGCGAGCGCGTCCAGCCGTTGTTTATTACTCACCAGCCTTAAACTGGCTCCCGTCGCCAGCAAACCAAAGATGTCGAAAATTGACAGGTCAAAACCGATGGCATTGACCCACAGGCCACGATCCTGCGAGGAAAAACCATATTCTTTCTGTAGCCACGTGATCAGATTGGTTACCGGGCGATGTTTCACCATCACGCCCTTTGGCTCCCCTGTGCTGCCGCTGGTAAAAATAACGTAAGCTAAATGACCTGCCTGCGCGCGATCGATAGGGTCACCGCTCTGCCACTGTGCCGTCTTACGCAGAGACTCTACGGAGATTAATTGGCAGCTCTGGTCCTGAAAATCAGCCAGCAATCCGGCATCAGCAATCACACAGTCAGCCTGAGCGCGTGCTAACATTTTTTTCTGCCTTTCGAGCGCATCGTTGTCATTCAGTGGCACAAATACTGCCCCCAGACGCAGGATGGCATACAGGATCGCGACTAATTCCTTTGTACGCCCCATTTTAATAGCGACTATCATTCCCGCACCGATGCCGCTTAGCTGTTGCAACGACCTGGCATAGCGGCAGCTCATGCTGTGTAACTGACGGTAGCTACATGTGCTTTCATCCTCAACAAGTGCCACTGCATCACCATAGCGTGTTACTGCAGCGTCAAACAGTGACACCATTGTGGCTTCACGATCGTAGGCCTGGGGGGACGGATTAAAGCGCAGCAGGGCTGAACGAGTCTCCGGTGAAATCTCAGACTCCCTCATAAGTGCTGATTTAAAACGAGCTAGTGTCCGCGGGAAGTTGACCTCTATCCCTATTTCTGTGGGCCAAGTCCACTCCACACACAAATCGTCGCCCTGAAAATAGGCGATACAATCGAGCAACACCCCCTGAGTATTGGAATTCACGTAAACAGGCAGCACGTTATTTACCGTTTTGACGTCGTAATTCAGCGCATTGGTAAAGACGAGCGGAAATGCAACGCCAGTTCCCACAGGATGATGGAAACTATAACCGCGATCACGCATCATCTCAGTGGCTATCTCTTCAGCCTGTTGGGTTCGCTGTTCGGGCGTTAGCACGCAAAAGCTACTGAAATCACCCAGCGCAGAGTGCCATTGGGTATTCAGTTGGCGATGAACATAGTCCACGACCAGCAACGGCATTGGCCTCAGCGCAGGTTCATCTTGTAGCGCTCGGTTTAGCATAGCGATCAGGCAGGCATCCAGCGCTCTCCCTGCCGCGTACTGTTCCAGCACAACGCGGGGAAAGGTGATGATTTGTGTCTGTTTCTCGCTGCCGAACTTTATCCGTTCGGAAGAAGAACAGGCAGAAAGCTTTTCCTGCCAGTACTCCCGTGCACTATCAGCATTGCGGGTACGTGAAAATTCCTGCCGCCGTTGAGCATAGCGGAATACGGCGGTATCGCGTTCAGCAGAAATTTCATGCTTATCGTCTGATAACGTGAGTTGTAGAAGGCGATCACAAAAGCTTAAAGTGGCATATCCGTCAAACCAGAGGCATTGGAATCGAATAGCTAAATAGCTCTCCCCCCGCCATTCCAGTAGGAAAACCTGATAACCGGGCCAAACAGCATGTGGTTCATCGGATTTCTGGTTCCAACGCTGCTCCAGCTGCTGGCAGGCTGCGGTTAACGATGTAGCCTCTTGATCCGTTATCACAACCCGTATGACTGGCGGTATTACAGACACCGCATTAGGTGTCACCATTCCCTTGGCCGTCATTAGCGTTGAAAGAATAGGATGCTCCCGATGCATCTGACGCAGTGCTCTCTGCCATTGCTGAACGCTCAGTCTTGACACCGGATAAACGCGCAAAACCCAGGAAGACGGTGCGCCAGGATGTACCATGTGCTGATACAGGTAGTTTGACATCATCGGCGTTAACGGAAAGGACTCAACTCGCGCTGACAACGGCGGTTGAACAGCTCGTTCAGCCGTGACAGAAAGAGAATGGCTTTCCATAAAATCGACCCATGACTGAAGATAACGCAGTGCTTCTTCACGGTTTAAAGCACGGGTGTCGATATCCCAAGCCAGTTGCAGGCTGTCTCCCAGATCCAGTACGTGGCAGTGGAGTCGTACCCCGCTAGTTGCCATGTTTTCATGCACGACGTTATCGTACCAAGACGCTTGAGCACCATAGCGGGTAATACCGGAATAAACGATGGGAAGTACCCCCTGCGTGACTGGGAGAGAGCGTAAAGCTTCCACTGCTGAGACATGATAGTGGCGCAGATCCTGTTCTAACTGATCGTGCAATCGGCTGACATAGCGGGCGAAATCACCGGAAGATGCCTCTGCCAAAAAGAGACTGCTGGAAGTGAATGGCCCTACTACCTGTTCAATATCTGTATGCAACGGCGGACGGTTTTTTAGTGTCATAATCACACCAAATGTCTCCCCCTGCTGATATTGACTGAGCCAGTCCAAGAACAGGAAAAACAGCAGGTTTTGCGGGGAGGTGTGCAACTTCTGACTGGCTTCCTGATAACGTTTCGCTGTCAGGCGGTGAGTAAGCCTGAATACCCGGGAAGCCGAAGCTTCTGCCTGCCCAGGAGGAAGGGCTGCAGGCCGCCAAGCTACACTCAGTTTTTGCTTCCAGTAGCGTAGCGCCAGAGCGTATTCATCCGTTGTTTTATCTGCCTGATGCAGAACAACATCGCGGAAGTCAATCTCCGGTAAAGGCTGGAGAGGCATGTCATGGTATAGCGCATACCATTGAGCCAACAGCAATTGGGCGCTATGGCCATCAATCACGGCCGCATCCATACAAAAATGGACCAGATTCGTCTCGGCATTAACCTGCGTTACCTGAAGTTCATAGCGCGGAAAGTCGTCAATACCAAATCGGCGGGTTGCCATTTTTTGGTTCACACTATCCAGATAACTTTCCACATCCTGACCCGTAAGATGTAAGGCCGTCACCGGGATCGTCACAGGGAGAACCTGATGTTCAATCTGCTGTTTGCCTGACTTCAACATCCTTACCGACAGCATGGGGTGTCGCACAACCAGTTGTTGCCAAGTGTGTTGCAGCTTATCAATATTTAAATTAGCAACAGCAAACTCCAGCCAGACGATGCTGCCAATACCATCCAGCCCCTTTTGCGTCATGCGACTGAATGCGTGGCTAGCCTGCAAATCTGTGAGGGGGAAAGGTTGATAGCGGTTATCTGGTGCTGCTTGTAATAAGCAAGATGCGGTAACCGCTGGCGTAATATGAGAATGGCTAAGCTGTGCCAGCAGATCGGCTATACTCGTTTCATTCATCAATGTATACAGATCGACAGACAAGTCAAAATACTGCTGTAGACCTTGTTGCAACGCCAGCATTTTCAGTGAATCGACGCCAGCCTGAGCAAACGTTATCGATTGTTCTAACGACGTTGCCTTTAAGCCAGTCATGTGGCTGATAAACTGCTGAACGGAGTATGACGCTACTGACGCAGAACGCGCCTCAATAACAGGCACACCTTTGTTAACGGCTAACAGTGGACGGTACAGAGATCCGGATTCCTGACTGACAGGCAATGGAACTTTACGGTATTGCTTGCCTGCAACAAATTGTGTTAACAGATCAGATTGGGTAAATGTCGCTATTTTACCTGCTGGCGTACAAATACCGTTGCCCGGATGTTGTTTCTGTTTCAGCTCACTGATAATCTGCTGAAAATGCGCCAAACTATCAGCACTAAAATACCAGCCGATGCGTTCAATTTCACGGTGAGCCAGCGTCCACGCGATATCAGATAACCTCCCTCCATCATCATGTAATGCCTGTTGCAAAGCACCCAGATATTCATTTAACCGCGATGCTGAAGTTGCAGATATGACAATTTGCCGGCCTATCCGCTCCTCACTGTCGTGAGCGATATCATCGGGCACTGGCACAAACTCAATTAAGCAATGTGCATTAGTACCACTCATGCCAAACGCACTCACAGCGGCTCTACGCGTTGCCTCCGACCATGGAATCGGTGTATCAGGCAACTGGAATGTTTGCAGAAAACCACAATCAATCAAAGGATTAAGCTCGTTGAAGTGTGAGCACGGCGGCTTAATGCCAAATTTAGCGCTGAGCGTCGCCTTTACGACACCAGCAATGCCTGCCGCAGCAGTTAAATGTCCGATGTTGGCTTTCAGCGTTCCTAACACACAGGGCTGGGTTCTCTCTGTGCTGGCAAATACCTGCATAAGCGCGCGGGCTTCTATTGGATCGCCCAAATGGGTTCCAGTACCGTGCGTTTCTACATATCCAACCGTTGCAGGTGAAATACCGGTTTGTTGATACAGGGAAGCGAGTAAGTCTGCCTGTGCCTTGCCATTCGGGGCAGTAACAGAGGTAGAGTGCCCATCATGGTTAACCACGCTGCCTTTGATAACCCCCCAAATATGATCCCCCTGCTGCCGCGCTGCATAGAGAGGTTTCAGTAGCAGCAACGCCCCGCCTTCACCGTGGACAAAACCATCAGCCTGTGCGTCAAACGGTCGGCATTTGCCTCGAGGTGAAAATACGTTTAACTGGCTGGTTTGTAGATAAAATTCAGGATGCAGAGTGAGTGAAATACCCCCGCATATTGCCATGCTGCTTTCACCACTCCGTAAACTTTGACAGGCGAGATGCAGTGCCACCAGAGAAGAAGAACAGGCGGTATCGACGACCATAGCAGCACCATGAGTCCCTAGATAGTGCGCTAAACGCCCAGCCAGCATTGCGTTATCCGTTCCTAGGAACGCGTTAGGTCCTTGATGGATGCCCGCATCACGCAATACCTGATGGTAAAAAGAGTCCCGAAGTCCCAGAAAAATGCCTACTGCATGGCCTTTCAACGCTGCACGGCTATAACTGGCGTCTTCCATCAGCATTCGCAGTAAGGCAAAGCAGCGCCGGTGTTGGGGATCTAATCCCAAAGCTTCATCGTCGGTAAAACCGTAGCGATTAGCATCAAATTGCCAGGCATTACCCAAGAATGCCCCCCATTTACTCCGCGAGGCAACTCCATCAGGAGAGTAAAAACTCTCGTCTAGCAACCAGCGTTCTGCGGGAATTTCACTAATTTCATCCGCTGCCGCCAATATTTTGTGCCAAAACTGTGTGATTGAATCTGCGCCGGGAAACTGCCCTGCCATACCGATAATGGCAATATCATCATCAACTGCGGGCGATAACTGCTCAGGATGCATGGATTTAGCTGCATGGCTGGCAAGAAGAGTCTTGATATCAGGCGCGTTATAGAGATCGATGGCAGAAAACTCAGGGCCAAACAGTGGTTTCATAGCCGTGGCTAACGCCACGATTGAGATTGAATCAACCCCCATTGCTGTCCAAGTTGCCCGCTGCTGCTGCTGGGCCAGAGGATAGCCCAAAACATGTTCAATGCAGTCCAGCACACGCTGCTCGACAGTTGTGTTACCCAGCTGTTGTGGCTCAGTCTGCCTGTTCAGCGTCTCTGCTAACGCCCGTCGGTCTACTTTACCGTTGCTCAATCTGGGCAATGTTTCGATCGGCTGAATGTGATGTGGCAGCATAAATGCCGGTACGCGTTGCTGTAGCAGCTCTCTTATCTTCTGGTGCTGAGGATCGGCAAGCGAATTCGCGGTGACCACCCAAGCATAGAGATGATCATAGCCAGTAGGGGTTTTGTCATACAACACAACGGCATCTTTTACTTCTGGCAACCGTTTAAGCTCATTCTCGACGGCACTCAGATCCAGCGATTGACCATTAATTTTGACACGGTCATCTTTCCTGCCTTTCAGAAGAAACTCACCGTTAGGCAACTTTACGCCCAGATCGCCAGTACGGTATACACGTACTGGCTGCTGATCGATGTTGATAGTGGGAAACGCACGGGCTGTCCGCTGCTCTTGCCGGTGATAACTTAAAGCAACACCGATGCCGCTGACGCAAATTTCTCCCACTTCGCCGTCAGCAACCTCCTGCAACAGGTCATCACACAGCGTCACCCGTAAATTCTTAATCGCTCTAAACGTTAATGCTTCTCCCGCCTGCCTGATACCTGCTGCAATAGTATTAACTTCTGTGGCACCGTAATCCTCTATAATCCGGCAGTCGGGGAACAATTGTTGGCACTGTTCAATCAACGAAGCATCATAAATTTCTCCCCCCAGTGTGATGAGCTCCAGTGCACATTCAGATCGCTGTAATGGTCTGTCGCAGGCCGCAAGCAACAAGCGTAATAGCGATGGAGTGAGCGTGATCCAATTAACACGACGTTGAACAAGAAAATCTTTTAAAGAGTGTGGATCGCTAAGCAATGCGTGAGGAAGCATGATGGTGGGCTGCCCCAGTAACAGTGCCCCCAATAGCTCCCACATGGATGGCATAACACTGATATATGAACGGGATGCCGCAATAGTAGGAGCATGCTGCTCTAGCTCAGACCACATCCACGCTAAACGATTAAGTACCTGATGCTGAGCGTGGAGTACGCCTTTAGGTTCCCCTGTTGACCCTGAGGTAAACATCAGGATCGCCGGAGCAGAAATATTTCCCTCATTTAAGGGTTGATATTGAAACTGGCTAACAGCCTCAATGTCATGGGCGGATAGCACCGTGGAATTCGCCGCCCAGGCAGGCACTTTGCCATCTTCCGTATCGTGAAGAATCAAGCGCACATCGGCATATTCCGCTAACCGACGAAGATAATCCGCAGGCCAAGTGGGTTCTAGCGGGGTGTAAACGTATCCGCAGTGCCAAATCGCAAACATGCTGGCAAATAATAGGGGGGATTTATTACAATTCACTCCAATATGCGATCCAGGAGGTAATCCTGCCTGCTCAATTTTTACAATGACTTTTTGGATAAGCAAAGCAATTTCATTATATGTCGCTTTATTTTGTGCCTTATTACCATAATAAATTGCCACTTCCCGAGAGAATATCTGAGTTACTTTTTCAAATAACGCAGGCAAGGAAACTCCTTTATTTATCGCATTCAATCCATTCTCTAAAATAATATTATTATGCAACTCACTGGACATAGAATTTCCTCAGGAGCAATCCTGACCTAATAAGGCCTTTAATGATTAATAAATAGTAAAACCCAATGCTGCACATTTATTTGAAATGTGCAGAGAATTTATAATAAAAATAATTTTTCAATGATTTAATTTAGCTGAGCTGTAACCTCTACATTACCGCTTAGTGCAATACTAATCATACACCCTTTTTCAGCTTGTTTAATATATTTATCCACAGTTTCACGCGGTAAATCATGAGAGGATTGAATAGAAACAAAATGTCTAATTTCTTTTAATTTAGGTCCCATTGGAGTAATGGAAAAATCAGCTTCACTATTAACACTAATATTTTCATACTCTATTTTATTAAATTGAAAAATAGCACTCAATGTAATAATAAAGCAAGAAGTCGAAGCGCCGACAATTAAATCTTCTGGGTTGGTTCCTTTCCCCAATCCACCTAAATCCTGCGGAACTGAAATAATGCTCGCTAAGCTCCCCACATTTAACATTCCCTTGCCGGTAGCCAGGGTTCCTTGCCAATTACCTTCTGCGTGAAAAGTTTGAATCTGCACTCTTTTATCTCCTAATTGATTCAGTTAGCGCTCGTATGCTGCCGTAACTTAGCCAATAATGGCATTCGCCGCATTTCGTCGCGCAGTTGCCTTTTGAGCACCTTACCGGTTATTCCTTTCGGGATATCCCTGTGCTGCAAAAGAACCAGTTGGGATAATTCAACCAATTTTCTATCCGTCAAACACTGGTTGATACGTTGTAGTAAAGCCTCTTCATCTATTACTTCAGCCTGTGGCTGTACAACGGCAAATAGCACTGGCTGAGCAAATTTAGAATCAAAAGACTCTCCCACAATAGAACAATCTTCCAGTTCTGCAAAATTCGATAAAATAATTTCTTCACTCAGCAAGCTATAACAGGGGCCGCCAGAGGTCATCACTACGTCAGAAATACGATCAACGTGGAAGACCAACCCATTCTCATCTTGGTAAGCCAAGTCACCTGTTAGCCAGTACCCTTTAATTCGGCTCTGGTAAGTTAACGCTGAATTATTCCAATACCCTGGCGTAATACTGGGAGATTTAATGCCTAAACAACCAACTTCACCTGCTGTGGCTTCACTCCCGTCAGCTCGAAAAATGCGTACCTGCACCCATTCTTGTGGTAGGCCAACACATCGGCCATAGTTGTTTGTATAGGGCGTATGGATAATTCGGATGCTGATGTGCCCCATTTCTGAGGAACCCAGCCCGTCGACAAACTGGGATCCTTCCACTCGGACCTTTCCCCTATAGTGCCATCCCTGACGAACCAAACGGCGGATGTGTGGTTCATGCGCTGCATCACCGCTGTTTATCCACGTGTTCACCGAAGAAAAATCACAACGTTCTGCATAGTTTGTCGCCAGCTCTACGTAAGTTTGAGGGAAAGCCACCACCGTAGAAGGATGCCATTTCTCAATTAATTCCGCGACATTCTGCCCCTCTCGTGAACAAGCCATAACGATTTTGCTGCCACTCAACGCACAGTGGATCAGAAACGCAATAGATGAATTATGTGATGACGGTAGCGCATTCAGATAATAGTCACTGCCTTGCGCCTGAGGCTTGTTCAATAAGTCGCGTATACCGTGAAACCACTGTTGATGAGCCAGGATCACAGCCTTCGGTGTCCCTGTTGTCCCAGAACTGTGCGTGATCATGACAGGAGAATCGACTTCATGCTGATAAAAATCGGCTTCTTTCAGCAATTCTGACGCTAAAGAGACTTTTTCAATCATCACCACCTCAATCCGCTTTTTTAGATGATTTTTCAGGACACTTCCCTGCTTTCCTGCTGAGACAACGAGGCACGCTCCAATATTAGAAAAGTGTGCGCCTGCGGTAGCGATAGGCATTGCTCCGTTGGTCAACGCGGGTACGGCTCCGAGCGCATTTAAAGCGGCATAATGTAGAATGTAATTAATGCCATCACCACAGTAAACCCCAACCACATCAAAAGGTTTGACGCCTCTGACCTGATACCAACGAGCCCAGCGGAGAGCCAATTGATAAAGCTGTTGAATGGTTAACTGATAGACGTGTTCCTCAGCCGCGATTTGTGTTCCCTCAGGGATAATGATGCTTGCCTCGTCGTTTGCAGAATAAAAAGCCTGCGCAATAGGCAAGAAATTACCCGCGCCCAACGTTGGATTTAGTTGTAAAGATTTTCGTTGTTCATCGGTCATAATTGTCGTCATTACTATCCCCTTAGAAAACCCCATTCAGAGAATAAGCTTCCTGCGTGGATAGCACTTGTTGCAGCCGATTCAAAAGCTGTGCCGGATTCTCACTCTGGAAAACATTGCGCCCGATGCACAATCCCTGCGCTTTTGCTGCCATAATGACAGAGGTAAAATCAACGATTTCATCATCACTGCTCGGCTCTCCCCCGGCAAACAGTAAGTTAATATCCTGAGTGAGACCGTCAGTAATCTCGAACAACAGTTCTGATCTGGCTGGTTTACGCAATTTAAGTGCCGTTACCCCCATTTCACTAAAAGTTCTGATATATTTTCGGTGACGTGTCACGTACTCTTTATCACTCAAATCCGACTCAATTAAACTGAACATCACTAATACTGGTATACCACGGGGTATGGTGTGTTGCATAACCTGACCGAGTTGGATTAAATTCTGGGCTGTATTATGCTGACTAAAGGGTAAATCTAAGCTAATAGCATCGGCACCTAACTGCATAGCAAGATCTGCATTTGACAGCAGTGGCTTAAAACTTGCGTCTTGGGCTAGGTGACTATTACCATTAATTTGTAAACACACAGCTGTACCGAGTAACAAATTATGCTTAACAAGGTGATATAAGAAGCCTGGATGAACGACGATACCATCAATATGTGAGCTATTTATCCAGCTCTCAACGGCAGAGAAGTTATTTATTCCCGCCATTGGCCCACTAGTTAAACCATGATCTATTGGAATAATTAACGAGCGACCATTTTTTTTATTAACAAACTTCGACCAGCGATGAGTTATACCAGTATTCATGACATTTCCTTATTGGCTGATTGATAGCTGAGTAACCATTATAAAGAGGGGACGTTATATCCCTTCATTCTCTCTTTTCATTTATTATCACAAATCTGAAATTCCTTCGAAATGGTGAAAATTTTGTTTCAGAAAATTCACCCTTCCTTGTTTAATTTAATTTAATTAGCATCAAAATAATTAATCAATCAATTAATCAATCACAACAAAATAATCACAATAAGTTAATGTAAAGGCAACAATTAATGGCCGAAAGTTACAGTAACTCAATGGATACAATTAATTTTAAATAAAAACACACCTGTCTATAAACATAACAAAATGTGGATTGTTGAATTATGAAATTTGGTAATAGAAATGATATATTTGATCTGGCTTGGGAATTTTTAAGGCGTAATGATAAATATATCGAAGATTGGGATAGAGTGAAAAAAACACATTCCATAATAGGTAACCAAGAATACTATTTAATACAACATCCTATTGATAAAGTCGCAGAAAAAAAATGGGGATTATTAAAATATGCAGACCCCAAAAATACAATTCCTGCCTATATATTTTGGTCTCCAAAATACAGCGAGAAATGGATTAATGCCTTTATTGTACAAGCCTCAAGTAACAATAATAGTGCAATAAATTTATTTATAGACAACAGCATTAGCTATGTAGTGATGAAATTATTAGATAATAAACATTGCATAAAAATATCAAGGGGAAATAAATATTTTCAGTTTTTTGTTGAAAATTATAGTCATGAGAAAAATATTAGTTTAATGCTATTCTTTCCTCTTTGTACAAAATTAAAAAACGTAAAATCAAAAATATCCGAAATTGAAGAAATATTAGACAGCAAATCAAGTAAGAAAAACATTGACTACTCTAAATTAGACCTTCTGGATATTCTTGATTATAAAAAAAAAGGGGCCTCACAGAGAGAATTAGCTAGTTTAATATTTAAAGATATTCCTGTCGAAAATTTATGGAATCCAGATAGCTCTATCCGTTCAAATATTAGATACAGAATAAAGAAGGCACAAAATATGGTTGAAAAAGGTTATTTAAAACTTATTTGCTAATGTAACACTCACAGAGTGAGAGCATGAAAGATAAGTTATTATCCATCGACTAAGTTAGATTATTTTATGAACAAAATGAGATTAGAAATCACCCAGCCCAAGCTGCTATCTTAAACAGATTAATGAGCATTTTATCGACACTGTTTGAGTATGACTCTATCTGAATGAAATTTAGGCTTTCACGCTCTCGCCCTATCCCGGTTTGCCTACTTTCCTTTGGACATCATCTTCTGCATCACCAGCTGTCCGAACATCCCGGCTGATTGCCTGACCTGCCCTACACCCTGACTCATCATGCCTGCCATATCGTCCATGCGTACACCGGCCCACGCTAATGCCCCCAGCCAGACCATCGGCAGGACGATAAACAGCGTCCCCATTACCAGCTCCATAATTAAATCGTCCGAGGTATTCTGAATGCCCGCCAGATTAAACAGGCTGTGGGTGTCTGAGCCGTACAGGGCTTCCAGCAAATAGCTGTCCAGCCAGCGGGCGGTTTCCCACCAGAAAGTCAGGAAATTCAGCGCAAAAATCACAAACGTCAGCGTGAAGACGGTCTTAAACTCATACGCCGCAAACAGCAGGATCAACGGGATTAAGATATACAGCGCCATCAGGATCACCGCCTGCATCATCGACAGAGCCTAGCGTACCGCATCGAACATCGGCATACTGAGTAATCCCCCCAACAACGCCCCTGCGGAAGTACCGATGCGGTTAGCGCCATCCAACAAGCTGGGATCGGCATTGCCGCCATAGCCTGCGTAGACATAGCCCTCCTGAGAAATCGTCAGATTCACCGGACTGACCAGACGGCGGATCACCGCTTCCTGATAAGCTTGCGTATTTTTCCCCAATATTTATTTTCAGTGTCGCAGACAGGCGTAACCATAATCCCGGATCGGCCTGCGCCAGTACCCGGTCTTTCAGGCCGGTTTTAGCGGTTGACCACCAGGCTTTACAGGTCGGGTAACCATTCGGCCCGGTATAAGGCCGCCCATTGTCCCGGCTCTCCCGCCACGGAAAGTCCACCCGGGGTATGCGGAGTTGCAACGTCTGGTGATCCCCGGCTAAAAACGTGCGGCTGCCCAGCCAAGCAATATCATTCAGGATAATCGGATCGGTGGTGTGTTCCTGATCACGTTGTTTCCACTGATAAAGCGCCAACGCATAGCAATCGTGGGTAAAATCCTGCAACTCTGCGGCCAGTGCCGGGTGACTGATGCGGGTATGCTGCACTTCAAAGCGCAGTTGCCGCAGATCTGGGCGGCAGGGAATGGAAGCGACTGCCGCCTGTGTCAACCCCTTGGATAACCGGTGCACCACCGCCCACCAGAGCGGCACAGCCGCCGTCTGATTATTGTATATAGAAAACCCCCAGCTAGGCTGTAATACCGCTCGCTTAAG
>NZ_JBFPEZ010000066.1:0-5683 GCF_040838225.1 Xenorhabdus sp. SGI246 | reverse complement strand
GGGGTTAATTAGGCGCTTACAAATGAAAGATAAGAGGCCGTAGCGTGCAGGAGCAGGATGGAAGGGACAAGGTGAGATCACCGGACGGTTACCTTAAACTGGCTAAAGCCATAAAAAGAACGATCCCAGCTTTTAGGGCTGGGATCTTTTTACGCTCTCAACAGGAACTGTGCTAAGCATAACGTTCTGTAAGTGCTTTCATATGTCTTTCTACCGTATCCTTACTGTCAGGAAAAGCCTTGATATAAGCATCAGACACATATTGCATCAATATAACAAACTGATTTGGGGTGATTTCTGAACTTTCAAAGTCCCCCAAAAAAAAGGTAACACCATCAAAATCTTCAGGAACATCCCAATTCTGATCTAATGAGTAACCAAATCCTTCAGATGGGGAAAAACCATACCCATTACTGGCATTGAGCAAAAAATTTGTAAAAGAAATTTTGCTGTTATATAAAGATTCATAAAGAACCTCATATAAATCCCTACCCTCATTTTGAACCAAATAATGTTCAACATTCTTTAGCCAATCTACGTGTTGATTACTCATTTGTTAGAAGTCCTCGCTGGCATAGTGATAAACGCATTGTTAACTTGCCCTGTCTTAGCATCTCTGGTCACTTGGAACCAATAACCATCAACTTTTGCTGAATACTGCCTATGATTAGGATTATCTCTAAAATAGTTTTCTGCTTGTTTAGCTGCCCTATTTGACATATCTGCCATCTTAGTATCTGGTAATATCCTAGGATCATAAGTTGTTTTGACCGTTTCCGGTTTAAAGCCTATGTGTTGACCTCTACCGTTTATAGCTGGAATTTGATATTTATATTCAATTAACCCCGGATAGCGTTTATCAGTAATTTTGTGATTAATTTTCGCACCTGTCATTTCAACAGACTCTAAAAATGCATCCTGTTTATGGGCTCCAGAAATTGTTCCCATCTTACGATTAAGAACCCCTAACTGGGTATTATGCTTAGTTACGTCAGCACTGAAATTCTCTGGAACTAAACTTTCAGACGTTTTACCAGTCTGATTTTGTGGTACTTTCGTCCCACTATTGCCAGTATTAACTTGCTGCCCTTTGACTGCGTTAGCACCTTTATTATCCGTCACTGCGTTTGAAGACGATGGTTTAGTCCCTTTACTGTTCATGCCGCCAGTCACAGCAGCCATTGCCGCGCCAGCCAAGATTTCAGCCTGCTGTTTGTCGATACCGTAGCGACTAATCAACTGATGCGCAAATTCCGTACTGGAGACCACACCTTCGGCCTCGATCTGCTGGGCCAGCAAGGAAGACATGTCATTCTTCATGCGTGATGGTACATCATCACCCAGTACGCGATCTATCGCCTGACGCACTAACAGGCCATTGGCAGGAATATCACCGTATTTTTCCTTACAGGCCGCCGGATTCGACGCACAGACTGCAATCAGTTCTTGCTGCTGTTTGAGGCTCAGATCTTCCATTTCTTTCACAATCTGTTTGCAGTCGCCACGCGCCTCGCACCCTTTTGCCCTCGCCGCAAAATCATCGATTTGGTCAGCGTGCAGGTAGTTCGATTCAACCGCGTTTTTCGCACCCTGCGCTCCGGTCACTCCACCTGCCGTAGAGTTAGTCGCCAGCCCCGCAGCTATTCCGCCGGCCAGCGTGGACAGGTTACTGACGGTTTCCTTCTCATCGGGTGACAGCTCACTTTGTTTCTTGTTCGGGTACAGTGCATTAATAATAGCAGAAGCGGCCAGTTCACCGCTCAGCGCGCCCGTTGCCCCTGCGACTGCCGGGCCGCCCTTCATTTCTGCAATAACGCCACCCAAAATCGCATGGGCCATCAGGTTGGTGGCTTTTTCTGCCGGTGTCAGTTGCTCATACGTTTTATCGCCATAAGTGAGGGCTTTCACCGCGTTGGCCAGATACGGCGCTGCCCCGCTGGCAATAGCCGATGGGATATCACCGCCCGCCAGGCCCTGCAACGCCCCGATGACTGCCGTCACCGCCTGACGTTTACTGCTGCCGATATCTGCGCCCTGCGCTTTGATGGCACCGTCATAGGCTATCTTATACGCCCGGTCAGCCACCGATGTCGCATCGACGGGCTGACCTTCTGCCCTCAGTTGTTTTTCCGCCGCCTGTTTCAGTTTTTGCTGCGTGTGCGGGTCTTTCAGGTCTTCCGTGGCTTTCTTCGTCGCCTTAATCGCTTCATGCGTATTGTAGATATCCATCACCTGGGTGCCGATTTCAGCGATGGCCTGTGCCTGCGCCAGCCGCCGTTGCGCTTTCTCCTTGTCAAAAATCGGACTCAGGCCATTGGCGGCGTTATCGGTATCCCGGCTTAAGTCAGCCACATCCTGCTGTTGCTTATCGGCATCCCGCACCACCACCGTGCCGTCACTGACCGCCGCATGGGTGGTCGATGACTGGCTGTCATGCTTATTGGTGCCGGCCAGCATATTCGATGACATATTGGAAACCAGCTGGCTGCCCACCGCGCCGCCGGTACTGACCCCCACACTCTGGTGCTCCGTTTTGTACTCCGCCTTGTTCTGGATATCACTGAAGCCCAGTGTGCCGGTGTCCAGCCGGTTTTTGTCTTTCTCTGCGTGACTTGCAATCACCGCGCCGTCAAGCTGGGTATGTTCCCCCACTTTGACATCAAAGCCACCCTTGCCGGCAAAAATCCCTGTCTGCTCGTTCACCGAATCAAACGTGCTGTGCATCTTGTCCCGGCTGGCATTCACACTGGCCGAACCGCTCATGGAGCCATAGGTGAAGCTGGCACCCGCACTGGCATTCTGCTGCTTGCTGTTGTAATGGTCCTTGTCCTGCTCACTTTGCAGGTGCAGGTTGCGGCCCACATCGGCCGTCACTGTCTCCCCGCTGACCTGTGCCCCTTTAAGCCGCGTATCCTGCCCCGATTTCAGTTTCACCTGATGACCGGCATCGACGAGCGTTTCAGTATGGGTCACCCCGTCGCCGGTTTCATGCCCTTTGCCCTTGTTGACGCTGGCCGAGAATTGAATGCCGTAACCACCTTGACCAGCCGTCAGCCCCACGCCGACACTGCCGCCTTTGCTGCTGTTCTCACCCCGGGTAGTCCGGGTGTTTTCAGCCGATTCCAGCACGATATCGCGTTTGGCGTCCAGCGTCATATCGCGGCCGGCTTTTAAGGTACTGCCCTGCACCTGAATATCGCCGCTGTCCTGCGTCGTGCTGTCTCCGGTGGCTTTAATGCGAATATCCTGCCCGGCACTCAGGCTGCTGCCCTGTGATTGCGTCTGTTCCGTGCGGGTTTGTGATTTCGCGGACTGGCTGCCGTAAGAAAGCTGGATACCAATAGTGTCGGTCGGTTTTTGCGCCTCCCCGCCGGCCTGGTTAATCGCATCAGCTTTTGCAGATTCAGCCTCACTGCGCTGCCACGCCTGGTAGCCCTGCACCCCGGACAGCGTGGCCTGCATGCCTTTCAGCACCTGCAAGCGGCTGTCCGGGGTGTCTTTGGCTTCATTGGCCGTCTGCACCGCCGTGTTAACCGCACTGCCGACCGCCCCGGACAACGCCAGTGTCAGGCCTGACTGCTTCTGCTCGGTTTGGCTCAGTTCGGTATGGCTGTTTTTCGCGGCCGTGACAGCCACGTCTTTGGCTTCAATATCAATATCTTTACCGGCGATAATATCGCTGCCCTGCACGGTGGCCTGTTCGCCGGCATGCAAAGTGACATGGCCGTCACTGCTGCCCACGGTGCTGCCTTTTTGCAGTATAGCATCACTGTCACTGGACTGTTTGAGTGTCGAGCTGCCTATCGTAAAGCCCACGCCTCCCGTGCCCATCAGGCCGGATTTTTTCTCTTCCTTCCGGGTGAACCGGTGATTTGTCTCTTCGGCCGTGGTGATGTTCAGATTCTGGCCGGCATGGAGTGCCACATCCCGGGTGCCCACCACATTGCTGCCCTGAACGGTGGTATCCTGGCCGGACTGGATATGCACCGTATCGCCGCTCAGGGTGCTGCTGACTGCCCGGGTGCGGTCATATTGTTCCCGGGTCGTGGTGGTCGTCGAAGAAACCCAGCTGTTGCTGCCTTTCACCTTCAGGTATTCGTCATGGGTTTGCTGCTGTTCACCCGCCACGACCGCCACATCCCGCCCCGCATCCACTTGCAGTGTTTTACCGGCCGTGATACCGGTTGCGCGAAGGTTAACATCCCGTCCGGCGCGCAGGCTGACCGGCCCGGCACTGTTGACGGCCGTGCCCGTTTCTCCTGATTCTGTGTGGGTCAAATAGTTATCGCGGCTCCATTCAAGGTGTTCACGCTGCGCGGTTTTGGCTGTCCCGAACTGAATATCCCGCCCCGCGTCTAACTGAATCTCACTGTGTTGACCCTGTGACATCAGTTGTGCGGCCGACGTATAAATATCCTTGCCTGCCCGCAGGTGCAGTTTGCCATCCGCGCCCTGCACATACACCCGGGCGACATTATCCACGTAAGCCGAACTGAACCGGTTATTGCCGGCCTGATTTTCACCGCTGCGGGTGGTACTGGCGATATCAATCGTATTCCCTGCCCCTATCGTCAGTGACTGACTGGCGCCTGTCGTCCCGCCCCGCTGGACCATATCGGTCCGGGCCTGCAAATCAACCTGGCTGCCCTGCACAAATCCCCCCTGATTACGGATATTCTCCGCCAGAATGTGGATATCCTGGCCGATAATCCGGCCCTGATTGAGCAGGTCGCCACGCAGTTGCACATTGACCTGGCTGCCACTGAGCAGGGCCCCAGTGCCATCCAGTGAACCGGCCTGCGTGCGCACATACACCTGGGGAACCCGCACGGTTTGCCGGCGGCCGTCCGGTAAGATGACCGTCGCATTGACCAGCCAGACCATGTCTTCGGTGAGACGGGCCATCTGTTCCGCATTCAGGGCAATCCCCGGCGTCAGATTAAAGGCGTGCCGGGCACGCACGCCGGCATTCATCAGCGCCTTAAATTGCTCCTCGTCATTCTGGTGTCCCGGCAGATAACGTTTGCCGGTCAGGTTAATCACCTGCTCACGAATCAGGCGCTGTTCATAGAAACCATCACCTAACCGCTTGTGCATGTTATTGTGATCCCAGCGCAGCTGCTGTTGCATATAGTCTGTCCCCAGCCATTTTTTCAGCCGGGTAAACTGCGGATCCGTTTCAACCAGCGGCAGGTTGTCGATCGCCGCCACCGCCGGTGTGGGTGGCGTATTGTCGGGCGGCAGATTCAGTTTAAATAAGCTGTTGTCCGGTAACTGATAATTCGGCACTTCCGTGCGAACGATAAGGGGTTTCTCGCCCACATTCGTGATTTTTTCCTCCCGTCCGGTGTTTTTTTCACCGGCACCGGTCAACTTCTCACCCACGGTGGATCGTTCACCCACCGTGAATGTCTGACCCCGTTCAGTCAGTTTTTCCCCCGCGATAACCGGCGTCTCTGCTGTGCCACCGGTGATGGTCGGCCTTTGGCCTGTCACTGCCGCAGGCGGGATAATCACTTCCAGCCGCTGTCCCGGCCGTAATGCGACTTCACGCGGCGGGGTGGCCGCTTCCGTCAAACCGACATTAATTTGCCCGCCCTGGACGTAATACCGCTCGCTTAAGCACGAGCGGTTCTTTTTTTATAAGGATAACTGGGTGTTTTGCAGAGCACTTGCCTTGCAA
>NZ_JBFPEZ010000065.1:0-5846 GCF_040838225.1 Xenorhabdus sp. SGI246 | reverse complement strand
CGGGCAAGGTGTTCTCCGTTGTTTTCAGGGAGTCCACAATGCAACAAAACCAAACCAGGACAACGGTGCATGCTGTACCGGCGTCTGAATTATCCCCTTTTGCGGACGTTTTTCCGCGAACCAGCCCACTGGAATTGATGCTGCTGGAACACACGGTCATTAAAGCGGCGGTCACGCTGTGTGAGGGTTACCGGTGTGATAAATGGCAGTGCCGGAAAGTGTCGGACAACATTGCCTATGCCGTGCCGACACGCGTTGACACGTATGTTGTCAAAATCGAGACCACTGACTTTAACGGCGAGGTGTCAGCGGATACGTTCGGGCTGATGGTCACGTTGACCGTACTGGGTTATCTGACGGCACTGATAAAGCACGATGAAATTGCTGAACGGTTTTGTGATTTGCGGGAATACGCTCTGCAACATCCCCAGGCCCCGTGTATTCGGGCGGCTTTAGGTTTAGCGGGGGTATGACGATAATTTAATCCACCCTGGCACTACGCCAGTCACCCGGACGGGGAACATGCTTCCCGTCGGGCAGGGTGTTCTCCGTCTTTTTTATTTAAGGAGAACATCATGCAAAAAAGTGAACTTATCATGCTGGACAGTCCTGCGCTGTCTGCGGTATTTCCCGGTAAAAAACCGCTGGAGCGGTTATTTCTGGGGTTTCTGATTGCCAATACCGCTGCGCAGTTATGTGGTGAATACCGGTATGAATGCTGGGACAGGCGGGATGCCTCTGAACCGCTGACCTATATGGTGCCGACATCCGCCGAAACATATTCTGTCTGTCTGCCGGACAGTGCGTTACCCATTACGCTGTCTGCCGATGCGTTCGGGCTGGCGGTGACGACAGCGGTGTTTGCCCGTATCGCGGTACTGGATGAACCCAATGAGGATGCGATCCGGTTCGGCGAACTGCGTGAATATGCGCGGCAACACCCGGAAACCGAACTGATACGTACAATACTGGATTTAAGCACGCCAGATAAGGTGCTGAGTCCCTCATTAATCCGCCGTGTCAATAATAATCATAACTGACGTTATCAGCCCATGATGCTGTTAACCCTTTTCTTAAGCGCCTGACCAGGGAGCCGAAAACACCTTCCCGGTATCGGGCGGGTGTTTTCTTTATTTGACATTCAATCAAGGAAATACCGATGAACCCGATTTTTTTACCGGTACCGGATGAAGCCGGGACGACATTCCATGAAGACATTTTTACCGTACAGGTCACCGGCCTGATGCAACACCCGCAAGCGAGGCAATCACTGCGGGAAGAAACCCTGACCGTGTGCGAAGCGGCTTCGGTAACAGAAGCGGTGCAGCGCCTGAAAGTTATCCATCTGCTGGGTGACTGGCCGGTGCCGGAAACGTTATCTCATCAAACGCAGGGCGTTTTTTTTCCGCTGACCGTGATGATTTATGACGCCGGGGACAGAAAAGTGCTCGGTGGCCGGTTTTATGACGAGATTGTCTGGGCGCAGCCGGTGACACTGGCCTCAGAACGCCTGTCACTGGAAAAGCGACAGCAGCAGTTATGTCAGTCAGCCGTGCTTGAGCAGGGCTGGCAGAATACACAGGCTGCCCGGGCATTGTGGCATGAGGCGCATTTGTTGTCGCTGCATGGGGTTTCGCCCTGTTATCAACAGTGCCGTGAAGTGCGGGATATTCTCCGGCACGGCACGACAGTCAGTGTTTAACGCGTGAGGTATCACTATGGCACTTTTACGTCTGACCGTCTGGCAGGTGATTGCCGGTACGTTGCTGAAGCGTCATTTTGGCCTGAACCTGGAGGATACGGTACTGTGTGAAGCCGACACGGTGGCTGAACTGATGGCCCATGGCGTCCAGCCATTTGAAGCCATTAACGAGTTAGTGGATAAATACGATTTAACCCGGCTGAATGCGCAGAGTATGAGCAGTACACCGTATCTGGGTATTCATGATGAACTGAGGGTAATTTTCGACAGCGGTATCACCGAGACGCTGCTCAGTCAGGGCAACGGATCACCATCCGAATAATCTATTTTTTTAATCACCCATAGGGGGAATGGTGCCCTGATGGCGCGGTTCCTCCGGTTTATTTTTATCCATCCAATGAGGAACCTGACCATGGCAGAATGGGTTACCAATCAACTGGACATCACCGGCAAGTCGGTGTGTATTGACGTCATGCAACAATGGGTCTGCGGTGAAGAAATTCCCCGTTACCGTCAGGCAGTGCTGCAAAGCCTGCGGCTGTTTCTGGCGGGTTGTGCGGGAATACTGAAACCCACCAAACCCCAGACTTATGCCCCGTATCCGGAACTGGTACGGGGGACGGCGGCCCCGACGGCGCAGCATCTGGCGTTTGAACAGTGGCTGATGCTGTTGCAGGACAATGTGCCGTTAAACAGTGACAACATTAAACGTATCGATAACCTGTACCGCCAGTCGGGTCTCAGCCTGCTGCGCTGGGAGAATGTACCGGCGCCGGCGCGTGACATCATGGCTTCTCTGCTGACCCGCCAGTATACCGACTGGTTTGGGATGGTGAGCTGGTCTGAGACGCCTGATATTGGTGCCTGCTGGGATAAACTGAATACGTATCCGGCAGCGGCGCAACCCTGCGATATGCTGATGATGATGCCGACCCGACTGGCCTGTGAGATTAACGGTAACAGTGGGTTGCTGAAAGGCATTGCCAGTACTGTGCAGTTTTACGGTGAGCAATACGGTCTGGAGTGGCCGTTCGGTCATCATGTCCGCTGGGAGCGCCGCCATGTCAGCAGCCTGACCGTGCGGTTTGATTCCCCGTGGGCACCGCCGTCAGCCGAACTGATGGGCGCGTTATCATCAGTGTTTGACTGTGAAATCCGCCACTGGTACAGCGAATCGTCAGGCCAGCTCAAAGGCTACGATTGCTATGACCAGGGTGAGCATGTGGACAGCGGCAACGGGCAATCAGGACGGGAGAACCGGCCTGCACTTTATCTGGTCAACGATGAAAAGCGGGCGGTGAACCTGACCGTGCCGGCCATCGCGGTCGGGCAATAGCCATTTGTTTAGCTCATCATTAAGTTACTTTTTTATCTTCACTTCAACCGAAAGGGGAAAACAGGTTCCCCTTTCGGAACGTGTTTCCCCGTATTTTTTGCAAGGAAAATACGTCATGTCATCACAACCGAATCTCCAGAAAGAATTTATCGAACTGTTTAACCAGACGGCGCGTTATCACCGTCGTTATCAGGTCTTTCAGGATTTTTGCAATTGTGCGATGGCCGCCATTCACAATAAATACTGTTACAGTGAGGAGCTGGAGCAGTATTACCTGAAAACCATCAACAAGTACGAACGGGAAGATGTTGACCGGATTGTGCAGCTGTTTTCCTATACCGTTCTTGGATTGGCTCAGGAACCCTGTGATTTTCTGGGCAGTGTGTTTATGCAGCTGGGATTGGGGGATAAAGCCCTCAATCAGTTTTTTACCCCCTGGAGCGTGGCCAGCATGATGGCGGAGATGCAGTTGCAGGATGTCTCCGCACGCTTGCAGGCGAGCCCCTTTGTGACACTGTACGAGCCGGCTTGTGGGGCGGGCTGTATGACACTGGCCGCCGCCGAAGTATTAAGAGAGCAGGGGCATGATCCGTTATGCAGTTTGTGGGTGTCAGCGATTGATATTGACCCGCTGGCCGCGGTGATGGCTTACGTCCAGCTTTCCCTGACGGGTATTCCGGCCGCGGTGACTATCGGTGATGCCCTGCATGATGGCGGCAGCAAACGGACACGTTACACACCGGCACACTATCTGGGTAACTGGTCGAGCCGTTTACGGGAGCATCAACAGCCACAGGCCGCCTGAATTTTTTCAGCCTCTATCCTATTACTCTAATGCGCCTTTCGGGGCGCTTTTTATTTTTAAATCATATTAATATATTGATTTATAATGGAAATTAAGATGACTAAGTCAGCGAGTCAATGAATGAATCGTATCAGTTTAATTTTCATTTCCGCAAAAAAAGTTTTTCCTTGTTTCAGACCGGGATTCACCGACACTGAGTCCAATTTGAACCGAAAGAGGAAAAACCATGTTTCAGCGTTTTAAATCCCATTTTGTCCGCCAGTCTGCCACACCGCAAAAATCATCCGAACAACAACCGGAAGCCATTCGTGACAACCGGGGCTATTTCCAGCCGCAATCGGCGGATAAGTTACTGTCCACCCCGCTGCGCCGTCAGTGTCTTCAGCAATTATGGCAAAACAGTGCCCTGCCCGAAGGGCTGTATCAGCGTTTTTATCTCGCACCGGTGAAGCAATTGCTGAGTCGTGTCCAACAGGTGCCGGCAACACCGGAAGGTAACTGGTCAGGCAGCGGGGATTTTGCTGACCTGACGCTAAAGTTTACCACCTGTGCCGTGCGGCTGGCGAAGGGACATCTGTTACCCCCCGGGGCAGCACCGGAAACGCAGGCTGCCCAGAGCCTGCTATGGCAGGCCGTCGTGTTCTGGACGGCATTATTTTACCACCTGCCGTTGTTGCGGCAACTGGAAGGGGAGCTGGATGATGGACATGACTGGCAGCCGGGATTGTGGACGCCAGACCGTCGCTTTCGTTTCCGGTTCCGGTCGTCCCGGCCAGATTTGTCTGTGCCACTGAACGCCATGATGGCAGCCCGTTTACTGCCGGAAGACGCGGTGACCTGGTTGTTTCTGGTACCGGACGCATGGACTTGCCTGACATTGCATCTTGGTGGCCATTCATCCTCTGTACCGTTGATTGATGAATTACTTCAGGAAGCCGCCGGACAGGTGGAGTCGCCTTTATTGAAACCGGGGAATTCTGCAGAATTGTCTGATGTCGCTGGGGTATCACCTGAACCTGGCCAGGCTTCTCCGGATTCCCCATTAGAAATGGCACCGGCATCTGAGCCATCCGGCGAGAGTGATACCCAGACGTTATTGTCTTTATTTCAATCCAGTCATGGGGCCTCTCATCAGGAGAAGGCAAAAAATCATCATCGCGGCTCGAAATTCGCCAAACAGTCTGTATCGGATAAAGAAAATGTTGCCAACAAAGATAACCACAATACATTATTGTAATGTAAATATTTTAATTGGTTATTTATATCTTGTATTTCCATAAAAACGTTTATTAACAATTGAGTGTCATGATTTATTTAATATATTAAGGAAAAAATAACATGTTGCCTGACGCAGAAAAAATCAGTTGGGATGAGTTATTGGAAGAGTACTTTTTTTCACATATGTTGCGACCGGCCACCGAGTGGAGTTATCGCAAAGTTACCCGGGTCTTTATCCAGTTTATGGGAGAAACGGTGTTGCCGGAACAGGTCACTCACCGGGATGTGCTACGGTGGCGGCGTCATCTTTTGATGGAGAAAAAACAGTCGAGCCATACCTGGAACAATAAGGTGGCACACCTGCGGGCCATTTTTAACTTCGTGATGGACAGGAAACTGCTGCCATTTACCGAGAACCCGTTTAGCAATGCGGCGGTGAAAAAAGAGAAGAAAAAGAAGAAAATTCTGAGTAAAGTCCAGATAACCCGTCTCTACCTGCTGATGGGGCAGTATGGGGAAGAAGAGCGAACACAGGTTGCTCCCCGGGGAGGGCGTTGTGCTTTATACCCGACCGGGTATTGGCTGACGGTGCTGGATACGTTCCGGCTGACGGGCATGCGTCAGAACCAGTTACTGCACCTGCGATTACGGGATATCAACCTGGATGGCAATTATATTGTATTGCGCGTCGAGGGCAGTAAAAATCACAGTGAGTGGCGGATACCGATGATCCGGCAGCTTAAACCCCGGCTGGCGCAACTCCTTGAACAGGCGAGAGCCTGTGG